>DATISQ010000364.1:0-5672 GCA_035581905.1 Cryobacterium sp. | reverse complement strand
CTGCCAGCAGCTGCTCGTGCGTGCCCAGCTCGACGATCCGGCCGGCTTCCATCACCAGGATGAGGTCGGCGTCGCGGATCGTGGACAGCCGGTGCGCGATCACGAAGCTGGTGCGGTCGGCGCGGAGGGCGCTCATCACCTTCTGCACGAGCACCTCGGTGCGCGTGTCGACGGAACTGGTCGCCTCGTCGAGGATCAGCACGCTGGGCTTCGCGAGGAACGCGCGGGCGATGGTGAGCAGCTGCTTCTCGCCGGCGCTGACGTTGCCGCCCTCGTCGTCGAGCACGGTGTCGTAGCCGTCGGGCAGGGTGTGCACGAACCGGTCCACATAGGTCGCGCGGGCCGCGTCCAGGATCTCCTCCTCCGTCGCATCCGGTCGCCCGTAGGCGATGTTGTCGCGGATCGTGCCGCCGAACAGCCAGGTGTCCTGCAGCACCATGCCCATGCGCCCGCGCAGGTCGTCACGGGTCATCCGGCTGACGTCCACGCCGTCGAGGGTGATCCGGCCGGCGTCGAGCTCGTAGAAGCGCATCATCAGGTTCACCAGGGTGGTCTTGCCGGCCCCGGTCGGGCCCACGATGGCCACGGTCTGGCCGGGCTCGGCCACCAGGCTGAGGTTCTCGATCAGCGGCTTGTCCGGGGTGTACCGGAACGAGGCGTCCTCGAAGACCAGCCGGCCGTGGGTGGCCTCGGCCTTCTCGGCCGGCTGCGGGTCGGGGCTCTGCTCCTCGGCGTCGAGCAGGGCGAAGACCCGCTCGGCGGAGGCGACGCCGGACTGCAGCAGGTTCGCCATCGACCCGAGCTGGGCGAGCGGCTGGGTGAACTGCCGGGAGTACTGGATGAACGCCTGCACGTCACCGAGCTGCATGGCCCCGGATGCCACCTGGAGGCCGCCGACGACGGCGATCCCCACGTAGACCAGGTTGCCGATGAAGGTCATCGCCGGCATGATCAGGCCGCTGACGAACTGGGCGCCGAAGCTGGCCTGGTAGAGCTCGTCGTTCTTGGCCTGGAAGCGCTGCTCGACCTCCTTCTGGCGGCCGAACACCTTGACCAGGGCGTGACCGGTGAAGGTCTCCTCGATCTGGCCGTTCAGCTCGCCGGTATGGGTCCACTGGGCGACGAACATCTTCTGCGAGCGCTTCGCGATCAGCACGGTCGTGACCAGGGTCAGCGGCACGGTGACGAGGGCGATCAGGGCCAGCAGCGGCGAGAGCAGGAACATCATCACGATGACGCCCACGACCGTGAGTAGCGAGGTGACGGCCTGACTCAGGGACTGCTGCAGGCTCTGCGAGACGTTGTCCACGTCGTTGGTGACCCGGCTGAGCAGTTCGCCGCGCTGCACCTTGTCGAAGTAGCGCAGCGGGAGACGGTTGATCTTGGCCTCGATCTCGCTGCGCAGCCGGAAGACGGTGCGCTGCACGATTCCGTTGAGCAGATAAGCCTGCACGTAAGCGAACGCGGAGGACAGCACGTAGAGCGCCATCGCCCAGAGCAGCACGGTGGAGAGCATCGCGAAATCGATTCCCCGGCCCGGCGTCAGCGTCATTCCGCTGAGCAGGTCGGCCTTCCCGGTGTCGCCGGAAGCGCGCAGCTGATCGATCAGCTGCGCCTGGCTCACCCCGGCGGGCAGGTCCTGGGAGATGACGCCGGCGAAGATGAGGTTCGTGCCCTCTCCGAGCAGGCGCGGGCCGAGCACGGCGAAGCTGACGCTCGCGACGGCGAGGACCAGGACCAGCCCGAGCCGCAGCCGCTCGGGGCGCAGCCTGCCGAGCAGTCGTTTGGCCGACGGGCCGAAGTTCATGGCCTTCTCGGCGGGGGCGCTCATGCCACCGAACGGGCCGTGCCCGGGGCCGGGGCCGCGTGCGGGGGGCGGGGGCGAGGTCGTGGATGAACGGCTCATGCTGCTTCCTCCGCCGCGAGCTGGGACGACACGATTTCCTGGTAGGTCTCGTTCGATTCGAGCAGTTCCTCGTGGGTGCCGCGGCCGACGATGCGCCCGCCTTCGAGCACCAGGATCTGGTCGGCGGCGACGATGGTCGACACCCGCTGGGCGACGCTCACCATGGTGGCGCCGCCCGTGCCGAGGGTCAGGGCCTGGCGGAGCCGGGCATCCGTCGCCAGGTCGAGCGACGAGAACGAGTCGTCGAAGATGTAGAGTTCGGGCCGTTTGACCAGGGCCCGGGCGATGGCCAGGCGCTGCCGCTGCCCGCCGGACACGTTCGTGCCGCCCTGCGCGATCGGGGCGTCGAGGCCGTCCGGCATCTCCGCCACGAAGTCGCGGGCCTGCGCGATGGTCAGGGCCTCCCAGAGTTCCGCCTCCGTGGCATCCGGCTTGCCGTAGAGCAGGTTGCTGCGCACGGTGCCGGAAAACAGGTAGGGCTTCTGCGGCACCAGCCCGATGTTGCCCCAGAGCAGGTCCGGGTGCAGCTCGCGCACGTCGACCCCGTCCACCCGAACGCTGCCGCTGGTGGCGTCGAAGAGACGTGGCAGCAGGTTGACCAGGGTGGTCTTGCCCGAGCCGGTGCTGCCGATGATCGCCGTGGTCTGGCCCTGGTGAACGGTGAAGCTCACGTCGGAGAGCACCGGCTGCTCGGCGCCGGGGTAGGCGAAGCCCACCTCCACGAGCTCCAGCTCGCCGCGGCCGATGGTGTCGACGCTCGGACGCCGGGGCGGGCGAACACTGGACTCGGTGCCCAGCACCTCCCCGATCCGGTCGGCCGACACGGTCGCCCGCGGGATCATCACGGCCATGAACGTGGCCATCATCACGGCCATCAGGATCTGCATCAGGTAGCTGAGGAAGGCCACCAGGGTGCCGACCTGCATGGACCCGTCCTCGATCCGGAACGCCCCGAACCAGATCACGGCCACGCTGGACACGTTGAGCACGAGCATGACGACCGGGAACATCAGCGCCATCAGGCGGCCGGCCTGCAGGGCGGTGTCGGTGACATCCGTGTTCGCCTTGCCGAACCGCACGGTTTCGACGTCTTCGCGCACGAAGGCGCGGATGACGCGAATGCCCGTGAGCTGCTCCCGCAGCACCCGGTTGACGGTGTCGATGCGGGCCTGCATCAGGCGGAACAAGGGCACCAGCCGCACGATGATCAGCCCGACGGCGATCAAGAGCACGGGCACGCTCACGGCGATCAGCCAGGACAGCTGCACATCCTGCCGGATGGCCATGATCACGCCGCCGATGGACAGGATGGGCGCAGTGACCATCATGGTGGCGGTCATCAGCACGAGCATCTGCACCTGCTGCACGTCGTTGGTCGACCGGGTGATCAGCGACGGGGCGCCGAACTTGGTGACCTCCTGCTCGGAGAACTCGCCGACGCGGGTGAAGACGGCGGCGCGCAGGTCGCGCCCGAGTGCCATGGCGGCCTTCGCACCGAAGTAGACGGCGACGATCGCGCACACGATCTGGAACAGCGTGATCAGCAGCATCAGGCCACCGATGCGCAGGATGTACTCGGTGTCGCCCGTGGCGACGCCCTCATCGATGATGTCGGCGTTGAGGGTGGGCAGGTAGAGCGAGGCGATCGACTGGGCCAGCTGGAACCCCACGACGGCCGCCAGCAGCCGCCGGTACGGCCGCAGGTACTTCACAAGCAGTTTCCAGAGCATCGGATCTCCTAGCGGGTAGCGTCCGGCGGCGCCGTGCAGCCGAGGATGCCGTGGAGGATGAGGGCGGTCAGTTCGTCGTCGTCGAAGGCGGGGCCGGCGGTGATGTGGGGTACGGATGCCGCGAGCGCGATCATCCGGATCACCTGCGCCGCCCGCTCCGGGGCGACCGAGAGGCGCAGGAGATCAGGCGTCAGGGCGTCCGCCAGCAGCAGGGTGAACTCGTGCGCTCCGGTGCGGGCGTGAGGTCTGCCCATCGAGCCCATCGCCGTCATCAGCGCGAAGACCTGCGCGAAGCGGCGGCGCAGCAGGGTGACCATCGCGCGCACCCGCTCCTCGAGCGGGAGCTCACGGTCGAGCGCGGCGAGTTCGAGCCGGAACGGCTCGGGGTCGAGCTGACGGTCCATGGCCGCCCGGAGCAGGTCGTCCTTGCTGCCGAAGGCCCGGAAGATGGTGCCCTCGGCGATGCCGGCGCACTGGGCGATCTGCCGGGTGGTGACGCCCTGCCCGTGTTCGATCAACAGCGGAGTGACCGCGTCGAGGATCATCGATTGCCGGTCCTCGACGGACAGGGATTTCGCGCGGACAGGTTTGGCTGGCATCCTCCCAGCCTAGATGAGTGAGCGCTCACTCACCAGTCGGGTCGTGAGCGACGACTCAGGCGAACAGGTCGGAGATCCAGGCCACGTCCTCGGGCGTCGGCCGCCACGCGCGGCCCTCGGTCGCGTTCTGCAGGATCTGTTCCGAGCTGGTGGCCCCGGCGATGACACTGGTGAGCCCCGGCTGGGCCAGCAGCCACGCGAAGGTGGCGGCCAGCATCGTGACGCCACGCTCGTCGCAGAATGCCTCGTATTTCTCAACGACGTCCCACGGCGCGTTCTCCACCAGGTGCGGCCGGAGCATCATGATCCGGCTGTCGGCGGGGCCGCCCGCACGGGTGAACTTGCCCGTGAACAGACCGTTGTACAGGGGGAAGAAAGGCAGGAAACCGAGGCCGTACGCGTTGACGGCCGGCAGCACCTCGTCTTCGACGTCGCGCACCAGCAGGCTGTACTCGTTCTGAGCCGACACGAACCGCGGATGCCCGTTCAACCGGGCGGTGAACTCCGCCTCCGCGATCTGCCAGCCGGCCAGGTTGGAGTGGCCGATGTAGCGCACCTTGCCCTCGCGGATCAGGTCGTCGAGGGTCTGCAGGGTTTCCTCGATCGGGGTGTTCGGGTCGGGCTGGTGCAGCTGGTAAAGGTCGATCCAGTCGGTTTGCAGGCGCCGGAGGGACGCTTCGACGGCGAGACGGATGTAGCGGCGAGAGCCACGCGCGTCCCAGTCCGGTCCGTTCCGGCCGTTCATGTCCATGCCGAATTTCGAGGCGAGCACGATCCGGTCGCGCTTGCCCCGCAGCGCGTGGCCCATCAACGTCTCACTGAGGCCGCGTTCCGCGCCGTAGATGTCCGCCGTGTCGAACAGGGTGATCCCGGAGTCGACGGCGGCGTCGATGACGGCGGTGGTTCCGGCCTGGGTCTGGGTCACCGTGCCGGCGCGGCCGAAGTTGTTGCAGCCCAATCCGATCGTGGAAACCATGAGCCCCGAATCGCCCAGTCTGCGGTACTCCATCTGCTCCATCCCTCCAGATTAGGCGCGTGGGCCTGTGCTAGACAGGACTCAATCACAAAGGGGTCCCAGTGAGTCGTTTCACGCTCGGAGTTATGTCGCGTTCGGGTAAGCCGAATGAACGTCGTTTGCCCATTCATCCGTCACATTTCGAACGGATCGATCCTGACCTTCGGGAGCGCATGTTCCTCGAGCGGGGTTACGGCGAGCAGTTCGGGGTGTCGGACGGGCAGCTGGCCCCGCTCGTGGGTGGACTGCGCTCCCGTGCGGACCTGATCGAGGAGTGCGACGTCATCCTGCTGGCCAAGCCCCTGCTGGAGGATGTCGCGGCACTGCGCGACGGACAGGTGCTCTGGGGCTGGCCGCACTGCGTGCAGGATGCGAAGCTGACCCAGCTGGCGATCGACAAGCGGCTGACCCTGATCGCCTTC
>DATISQ010000363.1:0-3619 GCA_035581905.1 Cryobacterium sp. | reverse complement strand
GAAGGCGATCATCGAAAAGTACGCTACCCACCCAGGCGACACCGGGTCCCCCGAAGTTCAGATTGCCATGCTCACGCAGCGCATCCTGGACCTCACGGAGCACCTGAAAGAGCACAAGCACGACCACCACTCGCGTCGTGGCCTGCTTCTCATGGTTGGTCAGCGCCGTCGTCTGCTCGGTTACCTGTCGGACATCGACATCACTCGGTACCGCACGCTGATCGGCAGCCTCGGACTGCGCCGCTAAGGCACTTTTCGAAGACACCGCGATCTTCTTACAAACGGGCCGTCACCTTCTCAGGTGGCGGCCCGTTTCGTATGCCCGGGGCCGGAACGGGGAATAACCCCGGGCCAGGGACGGTTCCCTCCAACGATGTCTACCTCCGCGCTGAGCCTCTCCGTGCTCGATCTGATCCCCGTCCGCACCTCGCAGAGCTCCGCTCAGGCGATCGCGGCAGCCGTGCGTCTCGCCCGGAGCGCGGACCGGCTCGGTTTCACCCGGTACTGGGTCGCGGAACACCACAACATGCAGGCGGTCGCGTCGACGAACCCGCCCGTGCTGATCGGCATCCTCGCGGCGCAGACCGAACGCATCCGGGTCGGCTCCGGGGGAGTCATGCTGCCCAACCACTCGCCGCTCGTGATCGCCGAGCAGTTCGGCATCCTCGAGGCCGCCTTCCCCGGCCGCATCGACCTGGGGCTGGGTCGTGCGCCGGGCAGCGACCCGATGATCACCGCTCTGCTGCGCTCGAGCGGAGCCGTCAGCGAGGTCGACGCGTTCCCGCGCAACATCGCCGACATCGCGGCGCTGCTGCACCCGGACGGGGCGTCACTCAGCCTCACGTCCGGCCAGGACTACACCCTGCACGCGACGCCCGCCGCTGCCGGGATGCCCGAAATCTGGTTGCTGGGCTCCAGCGAATACTCGGCCCGGCTCGCCGCCCGGCGGGGCCTGCCCTACGTCTTCGCCAACCACTTCGCCGGCGACGGCACCACGGCGGCCCTCGAGTTGTACCGCAGCGGGTTCACGCCCAGCGAAACGCTCGACGCACCCCGCACGATCCTCACCCTCAACGTGTCGGTCGCCGACACGAAGGACGAGGCCCTCGCCCTCGCCCTGCCGCAGATGCAGCAGATGGCGCGCCTGCGCTCCGGCCTGCCCCTCGGCCCGCTCGCGACGGTCGAGGAGGCCGCCGCGACACCGATGGCGCCGGCGCTGCTCGAGATGATCGAACGGATGGCGGCTGCCTGGATCATCGACGAACCCGTCGCCGCTGCCACGCGCATCCGTGCCCTCGCGGCGCAGTTCGGGGTGGACGAGGTCATGCTGCAGCCGATCGCCTCCGCTCACACGGGAGCCGATGCGGCCACGTCACCCGGCCGTGAGCGCACGCTGGAACTGCTCGCGGCCGAACTGCTCAGCGGCGAGCGCCTCGCCGCCGAACAGCTCGCCGTCGGCTAGAACGGGCTCGGCTCAGGCGTCCGGTTCCGTCATGTCGACCACATGCGACTTGACGTGGGTCTTCAGCGCCTCGATGCCTTTGAGGGCCTCCGCCTTCGAGTGGTAGCTCTCGGAGGTGGCGATGACTTCGCCGTTGTTGGCCTTCAGTCGAAACTGGTATCCGCCGGATCGTTCTGCGTAGAGCTCGTATTTACCGGACATCACACACTCATTTCTTCAACTTTGAAAAACGTGGTCGGCGGCAGTGCCGTTGCAAAAACACTACCGCTCTAGGCGGCCCGACCCGCAACCGTCGCCGGTCCGGACATCCGTTGCCGGTGTGCCGGCAACAGATGTCCGCATCGGCAACAGGTGGGCGGTGCGGCCCTACGCCGCACCGAGGAGCCGGAGCCCGGCGGCCGCGGCGGCGCCCACGATGACCACCACCAGGAACGGGGCCTTGAGCCCGAGCGCGATCGCCGCGGCGACGAGTGCTCCGAGTCGGGCGTCGACAACCAGCTCCTGGCCCGTGGCGACGGTGTTCGCGACCGTCAGGGAGGCCAGCAGGCCGATCGTGAGGGTGCCGGCGATGCGGGCGATGCGCGCGTTGGCGAGCCACTTGCGCGGTACGAGGTAGCCGAGAAGCTTCGTGACGAATGCTGCCGCGCAGGCCAGGAGAATCCAGAACCAGACGCTCATCGGGTTGCCTGCGCATCCGTCGGCCCGGGCCGGTCGTTTGACGCGGGGTAGGGGTCGACGTCGGGCTCGAGCCCCTCACCGTCGGGCCCGTGCCGAAAACCGAACCAGCCGATGGCCCCGGCCACAACGGCCGCCACGAGGATGGGTACGCCCGGCGGCACGAACGGCACGGCCAGAACGGTGGCCAGCGCGCAGGCCACGGCGACCGCCCCGGCTTCCCTCGACCGAAGCCGCGGCCAGAGCAGCCCGAGGAACGCCGCGACCGCCGCCCCGTCGAGGCCCCACTGCTTCGGATCGCCCAGGGCGTCGCCCGCGAGCGCCCCGATCAGGGTGAACACGTTCCAGAGCACGAAGATGCCCAGGCCGGCCACCCAGAACCCCCGTTTCTGCTCGACGAGCACGGTCTGCCCGGTGCTCGTGGCGAGTGATTCGTCGATGGTGACCTGGGCGGCGGCGAAGCGGCGCCAGCCACGAGGGTGCAGCAGGGCGTTCAGCTGCATCCCGTAGACCGCATTACGGATGCCGAGGAGCGCCGCGGCGCCGGCGGCTGCCGCACCGCTGCCGCCGCCGGCGATCACCCCGATGAATGCGAACTGGGAGCCCCCGGAGAAGAGGAGCAGGCTCAGCGCCGATGTCTGCCAGACGTCCAGCCCGGACGATACCGAGAGGGCGCCGAACGAGAGGCCGTAGAGCCCGGTGGCCACGGCGATCGACAGGCCGACCCGGGCCCCGGGGGAATGGCGCAGGTCGGTAGGCATCGCTCAATGCTATGGGGTGCGGCGCCGGGGTCTGCGAGGGGGGCCGAGGCGCGACAGCTCGGCGGGGCCTAGCATTGACCGGTACCCAACTGAACGGAAACACCCAGTTATGAGCGTCTGGCGCACCAAAAGTATCGAAGCCTCCATGGCCGATTCCCTCGAGAAGGGCCACAGCCTCAAACGCACGCTGGGCACCTGGGACCTCATGGTCATGGGCGTCGCGGTCGCCGTCGGCGCAGGCATCTTCTCAGTCGGGGCGAAGGCGGCCGGCAGCTACGCCGGGCCATCCGTCACCCTGGCGTTCCTCCTCGCCGCGATCACCTGTGCGCTGGCCATCATGTGTTACGCGGAGTTCGCCTCGGCGGTTCCCGTGGCCGGCTCGGCGTACACCTTCACCTACGCGACCCTCGGCGAGCTGCTCGCCTGGATCATCGGCTGGGACTTGATCCTCGAGATGCTGACCGCCGCCGCCGTGATCGCGAAGTACTGGGGCATCTACCTCAGCGAGGTCTTCGCGCTCTGGAACTGGGATGTCCCGGCCACGATCCCCGTCTTCGGGCTGCAGGTCAGCTGGGGCGCCTTCGTCATCGTCGCCATCTTCACCACCCTCCTGGTGCTGGGCACCAAACTCTCCGCGCGCGTCGCCAGCATTTTCACCATCCTCAAGGTCGCGATCGTGGTGTTCGTGATCGTTGTGGGCGCCTTCTTCATCAACCCGGAG
>DATISQ010000362.1:0-2278 GCA_035581905.1 Cryobacterium sp. | reverse complement strand
CGCCGTAACCCCACCAGCCCAACAGGCTGCGCCAGAATTGCCCGGCCTGGGCGGAGAAAAAGACGAGCGTCGCAAAGGTGCGAACGACGAAGCGGCTCTGGACGGAGGGCATGTGTCTAAGGCTAGAGCGTGCGAGCGCGGTCACCGGCCATTTCAAATACCCCCTGGGGTATAGTTAACCCGGAGGTTCGAAATGAAAACGATCATTGTTGGTGGAGTAGCGGGCGGAATGTCGGCGGCGACGCGATTGCGTCGGCTAGACGAGACGGCTGAGATTATTGTATTCGAGCGGGGCCACTATGTCTCGTTCGCGAACTGCGGACTGCCCTATTACGTGGGCGGAGTGATCACGGACCGCAGCGACCTGCTGCTCCAGACACCCGAATCCCTCGGCGCCCGCTTCAATCTCGATGTGCGCGTCGACCACGAGGTCACGGCAATCGACCGGGAGGCCAAGACCGTCACCGTGCGGCAGGTGCAGACCGGCGCCGAGACCACCGAAAATTATGACCGACTCATCCTGGCTGCCGGCGCCATGGCCCGCACCGGCATCACCCCGGCCGGCCTCGCCACGCGCACCCTGCGCACGGTCGACGACGTCGACCACATCACCGCCCTGCTGGCCGGCGTCAGCGGTCAGGCCAACGCCGTCGTCATCGGCGCCGGCTTCATCGGCCTCGAGGCCGTCGAGAACCTGGTCCACCGCGGCGTGCACGTCACTCTGGTCGAATTCGGTTCCCAGGTCTTCGGGCCTTTCGACGCCGAGATGGCAGCGCCGATCTACGACGAGCTTCTCGTGCGGGGCGTCGACGTGCGCCTGAACACGACTGTCGCCGCTGCCGCGGACGACGGGGGCGTGCAGCTCAGTGACGGATCGGTCGTGCCGGCCGACCTCGTCATCGACTCCGTTGGAGTGCTCCCCGACACATCGCTCGCGGCCCGGGCCGGGATCACGATCGGCGCGAGCGGCGGCATCCAGGTCGATGGCAGCCAGCAGACCAACGACCCGTCGATCTACGCGGTCGGCGACGGCGTCGAGAAGATCGACGCCGTTGACGGCAGCAGCGTCCTGATCACCATGGCCGGCCTCGCGAACCGGCACGGCCGGGCGACCGCCGACAGCATCGCCGGCGAGCCCACGCCGGCTGCCCCGGCGTTCGGCACGGGGATCCTCGGCCTCTTCGGCCTGACGGCGGCCATGGTCGGCTGGAGCGAGAAGCGTCTTGTGCGCGCGGGCCGCGCGCACCGCGTCGTGCACACCCACCCGGCCTCCCACGCCACCTACTATCCCGGCGCCGAGGGCATGTCGATGAAGCTCTTGATCGACCCGGCGACGGATGCCATCCTCGGCGCCCAGATCGTCGGCGGCAGCGGCGTCGACAAGCGCATCGACATCCTGGCGACGGCGATGACCGGCGGGCTGACGGCATCCTCTCTGACCCGCCTCGAGCTGGCCTACGCGCCGCAGTACTCGTCCGCGAAGGACCCGATCAACCAGCTCGGCTACGTGGCCGAGAACCTCGCCGCGGGCACGACCCGCGCGCTGCAGTGGCACGAGCTGGACGCCGCCCGGGCCGCGGGCGCCGTGCTGCTGGACGTGCGCTCGGCGGGGGAGTTCGCCGCCGGGAACATCCCCGGAGCGATCAACGTGCCGCTGGACGACCTGCGGGACCGCCTGGCCGAGCTGCCGGACGCGCCTCTGATCGTGCACTGCCAGGTGGGCCAGCGCGGCCACACGGCCGCGCGCATCCTGAGCCAGAACGGGCTGGACGTGCGCAACCTCGACGGCGGCTACCGCACCTGGACCGCAGGTGTCACCTCTCTCGGCCTGATGAAGGTCAGCGCCGCCACCTCTGAAAGGGTTTTGGCATGACCGAAATCTCCGCCGCCCACGTTGCTGGGGCGCAGAACCAGAAGAAGATCCTCAACCGGTTGCGCCGGGCCCAGGGCCAGCTCGCGGCGGTCATCACCGCCGTCGAGGCCGGCGGCAGCTGCAAGGATGTCGTCACCCAGCTCGCCGCCGTGTCCAGCGCCCTCGACACGGCCGGGTTCGTCATCGTCTCCACGGCGATGCGCGAGTGCCTCGACAATCCCCAGGGGGCGAACTCCCTCACCGTCGAAGAGCTGGAGAAGCTCTTCCTGACGCTGGCGTAGCCCCTACCCCCTCGCCGAGTTGCGGACACAACACCCGCCTCACGGTGAGGAGGGTGTTTTGTCTGCACCTCGCGGGAGGCCGGGCGCCGCGGAGGCCGCGGGCGCCGCGGAGGCCGCGGGCGCC
>DATISQ010000361.1:0-3002 GCA_035581905.1 Cryobacterium sp. | reverse complement strand
GAGGATCTGCTTGCGCCAGGGCAGCTGGGCGTAGATCCCGTACGGCGGGAAGGGAATGTGGTTGAAGAAGCCGATCACGAGGTCGGGGCGCGCGTCGCGCAGCATCCGTGGCACCAGCTGCAACTGGTAGTCGTGCACCCAGACCGTGGCCCCGGGCGCGGCGGCGGATGCGGCGGCGGCGGCGAAACGGCGGTTCACTCGCACGTAGGCCTCCCACCATTCGCGGTGGTAGCGCGGCGGCGCGATCACGTCGTGGTACAGCGGCCAGATGGTGTCGTTGGAGAAGCCCTCGTAGTAATCCTCCAGATCCGACGCGCTGAGCCGCACCGGGACGATGGAGATGCCGTCGTTCTCGAACGGCTCGAACGTGCGGTCGGCGATGCCGGGCCAGCCGACCCAGGCTCCGTCGGAGCTGCGCATCATGGGCTCGAGCGCGGTGACCAGGCCGCCGGGCGAGGTGCGCCAGCTCTCGGTCCCGTCTTCGGCGACCTCGATCTCGACCGGAAGGCGGTTGGAGACCACGACCAGCGAGTACGTCGGGTGCGGGGCGGATGCCGTGGGTTCGGCTGCAGAGGTAATGGGTTCGTCCGTTCCGGCGGGCACAGAGCGCGGCCGCCTTGCTGGACTCCCAAGGCTACCAAGGCTACCGGCGGGTTGGAATTGCCTGTCGGGCGGGCCTTTCGGTCAGGGCCGGCCGGTATGGTGACAACTCAAAGCCAAGGAGCGTATTTTGGCTGTGTATCGTGTCGTGTTGAGGCACGACCCCACGAGACCTGTTCGATCAAAGGCGGACCCATGGACCTGAATTCCCTGCTGAGCTGGGTGCTGATCGCACTCGCGACCGTCAGCCTCGCTGTCTTCGTCTCTTTCTTCGTTGTGGTGCGGGTGCTGTACAAACGCATCCGCCGCAATCGCCGGCTCTCCGGCGCGGTGCTGCGATCGCGCGCCCGCCTCAGTCGGGGTCCGCAACGCGAGGTCCTGAAGCTGCAGTTGCGACTGCAGGAATCCCTCGACAGCGGGCAGGCGGCCGTTGACCTGGCGCAGCGGAGCGAGGGTCCGCGCGGGGAGCTTCCGCGTCTTTTTCGTCGGATCCAGAGCGAAGGCGTCACGCTGCAGTCGCAGTTGCGGCTGCTGACGAGCGAAAACGATCCCGCCGTGCTCGCCGAGGCGCTGCCGGTGGCCGACCGCCGCGTCGAAAAGGTGACCGGGTTGGTGCGCCGGTTGCGCTCCGCCGTCGCCGCCGGTCTCGGAGACCTCACCGACGACACCCTCACCACGCTGCACACCGACGTCGACCACGAGGTTGCCGCGCTTCGGGCCGGGGTTGCGGAGCTGCGCACCCTCAACGGCAACGGCGGGTCCTCCGTCCCGCGTCGACACCTGTCCATGGACCGTCTGAGCAAAGGGAACCAATCATGAGCCTCACCTCGCGGCTGCGCGTCATCCTCCGCAGCAAGTCCAATCGGGCCCTGACCCGGCTGGAAGACCCCCGTGAGGCCCTCGACGACAGCTACGAGCAGCAGGTGAAGATGCTCCAGCAGGTGCGGCAGGGTCTGGCCGAGGTTGCGACGGCGAAGAAGAGGATCGAGCTGCAGGGGCAGGAAATGGGCGGCCGCTACCAGCGGCTGGGCGATCAGGCCGAGGAGGCGCTGAACCAGGGCCGGGAAGATCTGGCCCGCACGGCGCTGGAACGCCGCTCTCTCCTCGAGGGCCAGGTCGCAGCGATCCGGGATCAGTACCTCGCGTTGGCGCAGCAGCAGGCGCAGCTGCAAGACAACGAGCGGCGTCTCGCCGAACGGGTCGCCGCCTTCCGCACGGAGAAGGAGACGATCAAGGCCACCTACGCCGCCTCCGAAGCGCGGGTCCGGGCCAACGAGGCCGCGGCGGGTATCGGCTCGCAGATGGGTGCCGTCGGCGCCGACCTCGACCGGGCCAGAGACCGCGTCGCCCAGATGCAGGCCCGCGCCTCCGCCACCGATGAGCTGCTCTCCAGCGGTGCTCTCAACGATGCCACGGCCGCTCCCGACGCGGACCTCGAGCGGCAATTGTCGGCCGGTGCGACGAAAGCGGATGTCGACCGCCAGCTTCAGGCGTTGAAGAACGCCCGCGCCGCGGACCGGGGCCCCGGCCCGGGCTCCGGCGCTCGGCGAGGAACCGACGCCTGGCTGAGCATCGGCGAGGGTACGACCACCACCTGACCCCGTCTGTCGGACCAACTCGACGGAGATTCTCGCGAAAACAGAGGGTTTCCGGCGCATCCGGCTCTGATATCGGCAGAATTTCCGTCGAATTCGTTCGGGGCCACGTGCGGGGCGAAGCGTTCGGGGGCGGAGGCCCGGCGTCAGCTGCGCGCCTGCGCCAGGCCGAACGAGCGGGCACCGCGCCGGCGGGCGACGGTCCCGTACGAGGCCAGCACGCTCACCAGCGCGAAGATCAGCAGGACGGCCGCCGGTCCGCCGGCGCTGCCGCCTCCCCCGGAGACGATGGCCTGCATGCCCTGCACCGCCCAGGTAAGCGGCAGGAACGGGCTGATCACCTGGAACGGCGCCGACACCAGCTCGATCGGGTAGAGCCCGCCCACCGCGGTGAGCTGCAGCGCGAGCAGCACCAGGGAGGCCACGATGCCGACCCGGCCGAACGCCGCTGTGAGGAAGTGGTGCACCGCCGCGAACACGAAGGCGAGGAACACCGCGAAGGCCAGGGTCGACGGCAGGATCGACCAGGAGACGCCGAGCGTGGTGTGCAGCAGCACCACCACGACCACGGCCTGCGCCGCGGCGATGCCGAACGCGCGGCCGAGGCTGCGGGCCACCAGGCCGCCGGTCGACGCGGTCGAGGCCAGCGCGATCGCGGACAGCGGTTTCATCACCAGGAAGATGGCCAGGGCGCCGATCCACAGGCCGATCGGCACGAAGACCATGCCGATGACCGGGCCGATCGACCCGAACGCGTTGTCGCGCTCCGCGGTGATGCCGACCGGTTCGGAGACGACCGCCGCGGTC
>DATISQ010000360.1:0-6156 GCA_035581905.1 Cryobacterium sp. | reverse complement strand
GTGGCACCGGGATGCTTCACGGTGATCGCGTAGTCCACCGAGAGGAAGTCGGTGTCGTCGGTGTGGCCGGCGTAGTAGATCTTGATGTCGTCGCCGGAACCCTCGATCCGGGTGACGACCCCGGTGTGGTCGCGGTCGCCGGAGTTGTCCCAGTCGAACTGGGCAACGTCGCCGAGCTTGACCTGGTCGCGCTGGTCATCCGTGAGCGCAGTGGCCCTTCCGGAGTCCGCGATGTAGTTCATCAGAGCCGTGGAGCTGATCCAGGGCGACGACGTGGAGAAATCCGACCCGGTGCCCTCGGCGTACCACTCGTCGTCCATCTCCCAGCCGCGCACGATCAGGGACTGGCTAGTGAAGTTGACACAGTCGTTGTCGGTGATGACACCGTAGTCTGCCGTGTTGTAGTCGGTCCAGTGGGCGAGCATGTAGTCCACCTGTGCCTGCGCCTTGGCGTCGACGGGAACCGCTTCCGGGGCGTCGACGGGAACCGGTTCGGAGGCCTCCGCGGGAACGGCCCGCTCGGTGGCGGTCGCCTCGGTCTCGTCGGCCGTCGGCGCAGTTTTCGTGGAGTCCGCCGCCGGGGTGGCCGTCGCCGTGGCCACGGGTTCGTCTCCGGTCATCGAGGCCACGGCAGCCGTTCCGGCCACGAGGCCGCCCAGGACGAGCGCAGCAGCGCCGATGCGGAAGCGTCGGGTCAGGACCACAAATTTCTCTCTTCGTTCGGGGAGCCACCCGGGGGTGACGGAGATCCCCCTTCGGGGGGACGGTACCCAGATAATCACACTTATCCGGGAAAAGCCCGGGCGACCGACGCGCCGGGCCGGCCGGGACGGATCAGTTGTAGCCGGGAGCCGCCGGGAGTCCGAAGAATTCCTCGAGGGTGGTGGTGCCGGTAGCGCGCATCTCCGTCGCCAGCTCCGTGCCGATGTAGCGGAAGTGCCAGGGCTCGTAGGCGTAGCCGGTGATGGCTGCCTTGTCGGCCGGGTAGCGCAGCAGGAACCCGAAGCGCCAGGCGTTCCCGGCCAGCCACTGCCCCTGCACGGTGTCGCCGAAGCAGGCAGCCAGCGAACAGTTCCCGGGCAGTGCGCTGATGTCGATGGCCAGCCCGGTCTGGTGCTCGCTGGTTCCCGGCCGGGCGGTGCTCGTGTCGGCGAACGCCTTGCCGTTGGCGGCGACATCCGCGTCGTACACCCTGACCTGGGCGGCGAAGCTGCGGTAGGCGCTCTGCGACTGGAGCTTCAGCCCGGTCTCGGCCTCGAACGCGGCGAACAGGGCAACGGTTGCGTCGGACGCCTCCCGGCGCAGCTGCGGACTCCAGACGTGAGGCACCGGAACGTCGACGAGGTCGGTCGGAGCGTAGTCGGCCGGGTTCAGCGGGCGGGCCTTGTCGACGACGACCCAGAGACTCGCCGGGTCGTCGAGCGAACGGGCGGACCGGTCGAAGAGCGGCACTGCGACCGGGGCCGGGGCGACCGGCGGGGCCGGCCGCGCGGGGGCGGCGACCGGGGCCGGGGGCGGGGTCGGGGTGGCGGTGGGGGTGGGAGTGGCGGTCGCCGGGCGCGCCGCGGTGCCGAATTCCGGGATTCGGGTCGGGAGCCAGGCCGCCAGCGCCCCGGCGCCGAGGGCGGCGGCCAGGATCACCCCGGTGAGACCGGACAGCACGAGGATGCGCCGCCGCCGGTAGGGCGGTTGCACCCCTGTCTGCCGTTCTGCCCCCACGACGCCGAGCCTAACCTGCGGGGCGCCGGGGAATTGTGCGGGCCGGTGGGACGTTGTGCCTCCAATGCGCATAGTTATTGCAGGTGGACATGGAAAAATCGCTCGGCAGTTGACCCGGGTGCTGACACAAGACGGCCACGAGGTCGTCGGGCTGATCCGTACGGAGGAACAGAGGGCGGATCTCGTCGCCGACGGGGCCGTTCCGGCGGTGTTCGACCTCGAGCAGGCCTCGTCGGCTGACGTGGCCCGTCTCCTGGCCGGCGCCGACGTCGCGGTGTTCGCCGCGGGCGCCGGAGCGGGTGGCAGCGAGGAGCGCCGGCAGGCCGTCGACTTCGGCGGTTCCGTGCGGCTGGCCGACGCGGCCGAGGCCGCCGGCGTGTCGCGCTTCATCCAGATCTCGTCGACGGGCACCGAGAAGGTGCGGGACGGTCAGACCCCCGCGGATGTCCCGGCGGACTTCCTGGGCTACCTGCAGGCCAAACTGGCCGCCGAAGAAGACCTCATCACCCGCCCCCTGGCCTGGACGATCATCCGTCCCGGCGGCCTGCTGGACGAGGCGGGAACCGGCCTCGTGCGCCTGTCCCCCGCCGGCCCCGGCCTGCCGGAAGCACGTGCAACGGTGCCGCGTGCGGACGTCGCTGCCGTGCTGGCGGCTCTGATCGAGACCGGCGCCGCCGAGCGCCGGGTGTTGCACCTGGTCTCCGGCGACGAGCCCGTCGCTGATGCCGTGGCCGCGTTCGCCTGAGGCGACGCCCGTCGCCGGCCCCGCGGCGTGCGCCGCGGGGCCCCGCTTGAATGAGCGGGTGATGTCTGGCATTCTGTGAGAGCGCTCTCATCAGTGAGATGATGGAGCCGTCGCCGGCCGGAACATCCGCCGGGGTGAATCCAATGGAGGATCGCATGTCCCTCGAGACCATCGCCCAGAACACCGATCTGGACGGCAAAACGTTCAACCCCGCCGAGGGCGCCGTCCGAGGTGGACCGGTCGACCTGGACGGGCGCCGGTTCTACCGGATCGAGGCCTATGACCAGATGCCGCCATTCTTCATGACCCTCGTCGGGGCGAGCGACGTCTGGCTCTTCATCTCGAGCACGGGCGGGCTCACGGCAGGCCGGGTCGACGCCGATCGGGCCCTGTTCCCGTACTACACCGACGACAAGGTCACCGAGAGCGCCGGACGAACCGGCGGGCTCAGCGTGCTGCTCGTTCGGCACCCCGACGGGACCAGCACCCACTGGCAGCCGTTCGCGGAGCTGCGGCCCGGCGATCAGGAGGTGCAGCGCACGCTCTACAAGGACGCCCTCGGCACGACCCTGGTCTTCGAGGAGACCCGCCCCGACCTCGGCCTGCGCCTGCGGGTGACCTGGCAGACCAGCTCCCGCTTCGGCGTCGTGCGCAGCTGCGCCCTGACGTCGCTCGCCGACGATACCCAGAGCGACGCGCCCGGCGCGGAGCTCGACATCGACCTCCTCGACGGCCTGGTGAACATCCTTCCGGCCGGGGCCGGCAAGAAGACGCAGAACGAGCTGAGCGTGCTGCTCGACGCCTACAAGCGGGCCGAACTCGACCTGCCGACGGGCCTCGGGCTGCTGACGTTGAGCGCGACGCTCTCCGACCTCGCCGAGCCCAGCGAGTCGCTGCAGGCCAACGTGGCCTGGCAGGTCGGGCTGAACGACGCCGAGCACCTGCTCTCGATCAGCCAGGTGGCCGCCTTCGCCCGTGGCCGGGGCGTCACCGCCGAGACGGATGTCCGCGGCCAGCGCGGCGCCTACCTCGCGCACACCCGGATCATGCTGGCCCCCGGCAGCACCCTGCGCTGGCAGGTCGTCGCCGACGTGAACCAGGACGCGGCGGATGTCGTCGGCCTGCGTGCGAAGCT
The DNA here is from genome assembly GCA_035581905.1 of Cryobacterium sp. Taxonomy (GTDB): domain Bacteria; phylum Actinomycetota; class Actinomycetes; order Actinomycetales; family Microbacteriaceae; genus Cryobacterium. The sequence goes on along the minus strand of DATISQ010000360.1, from coordinate 2,557 downwards.
GCGCGACCCTGCCCGGCTCGCCGAGGAGCTCGCGGCCGACATCGCCGCCACCCGGTCCGACCTGGAGACGATCCTCGGGGCCACCGACGCCGCCCAGCACAGCGGCGACGAACTGGCGACCATCCACCACACCGCCAACGTGCTCTTCAACACGATGCGCGGCGGCGTCCCCGCCGAGGGCTACACGGTGGAGTCGAGCGACGTGCGGGCGTTCATCGCCCAACGGAGCCAGGCCACCGCCCGGCGCTGCGCCGCGGTGCTGGAGGCGCTGCCCGAGCGGCTGCGCGCCGACGAGCTCATCGCCGTCGCGCAGGAGCACGGCGACGTCGACCTGTGGCGCCTCGCCACGGAATACCTGCCGCTCACGTTCAGCCGCCGGCACGGCGACCCGAGCCGGCCGTGGAACCAGTTCCGGATCGTCCTGAAGGACGAGAGTGGCATCCGTCGCCTGGAATACCAGGGCAACTGGCGGGACATCTTCCAGAACTGGGAGGCGCTGGCCTGGTCGTTCCCCGAATATGTGGAGTCGATGGTCACGATCTTCCTCGACGCCACGACCGCCGACGGCTACAACCCGTACCGGATCTCGCGCGAGGGCATCGACTGGGAGGTTCCCGAGCCCGAGGACCCCTGGGCCAACATCGGCTACTGGAGCGACCACCAGATCATCTACCTGCTCAAGTTGCTCGAGACCTCCCACCGGTTCCACCCGGGGCGTCTCGACGCGCTCATCAACCGGGCGGCCTTCACCCACGCCGACGTGCCGTACCGGATCGCCGGCTATGCGGACATCCTGAAAGACCCGTACAACACGATCACCTTCGACGACGAGCGGCAGGGCACGATCGCCCGGCGGGTCGCGGCGGAGGGGTCGGACGGCCGGCTCGTGCACGGCGCCGACGGCGAACTCGTGCGGGTGACGCTGGCCGAGAAGGTGCTGCTGCTCCTGCTGGCCAAACTCGTCAACCTGGTGCCGGACGGCGGCATCTGGATGACCACCCAGCGCCCGGAATGGAACGATGCCAACAACGCGCTCGTCGGCCGCGGGCTCTCCGTGGTCACCCTCGCCTACCTGCGCCGCTACCTGGTCTTCATGCAGGACCTTCTGAAGGTCGACGTCGAGCTCTCGAGCGAGCTCGCCGGACTCCTCAGCGCGGTGCGCGACGTGCTCTTCGAGCATGCGGATGCCCTGGCCGACGGGTTCGATTCCACTCGCCGCCGGGCCGTCATGGACGGTCTGGGCGAGGCCGGGACCGACTATCGCGAGCGGGTCTACGCCGGGTTCGGCGGGGATCGGTCGACGGTCGCCGCGGGCGACGTCGCCGAGCTGCTCGATCTGGCCCGGCGCTTCGTGGAGTCCGGCCTTCGGGCCAACCGGCGGGACGACGGACTGGTGCACTCCTACAACGTGCTGGACCTCGGAGCCGATGGCGCCGACGTGCGGCGGCTCGCGGAAATGCTCGAGGGCCAGGTCGCCATCCTCTCCTCCGGGCTGCTCGGCCCACAGGAGTCCCTGGACCTGCTCGGCGCCCTGCGCGCGAGCCGGCTGTACCGCGCCGACCAGCACAGCTACATCCTTTATCCCGACAAGGACCTGCCGTCCTTCCTCGCCCGCAACACCTTCAGTGCCGCGCGGGCCGTCGACTGCCCCCTCGCCCTGCGCCTCGCCGCGGACGGCGACCGCAGCGTCGTCGTACGGGACATCCAGGGTGACCTGCACTTCGCCGCCCACATTCGGAACGCCAGGGGCGTGTCGGAGGCGCTGGACCGGCTCAGCGCCGACCCGGCGCTTCGGGACGCCGTGGAGCAGGACCGGGCCGAGCTCCTCGACATCTTCGAGGACGTCTTCCGGCATGCGGAGTTCACCGGGCGATCCGGCTCGTTCTTCGCCTACGAGGGCCTCGGCAGCATCTACTGGCACATGGTGTCGAAGCTGCTGCTCGCGGTGCAGGAGACCCTCGAACGGGCCGTCGCCGAGCACGCGGATGAGACTGCGATCCGGGGGCTGATGGCGGCGTACGAGGACGTGCGCGCCGGCATCGGCTACTGCAAGGACCCGCTGACGTACGGGGCGTTCCCGACCGACCCCTACTCGCACACTCCCGCCGACCACGTCGCCCGGCAGCCGGGCATGACCGGACAGGTCAAGGAGGAGGTGCTCACCCGCATGTGCGAGCTCGGCCTGCGGGTCGAGGACGGTCGCATCCGGCTGCGGCCCACCCTGCTGCGAGCCAGCGAGTGGACCACGACGCCCGGCACGTTCGCCTATCTGGATGTCTTCGGTGAGCAGCAGAGCATCGAGCTGCCGGCGGGAGCACTCGCGTTCACGTTCTGCCAGGTCCCGGTCGTGTTCCACCGCGGCGGCCCGCTCGAGGCGGTCGCACATCTCGCCGACGGCACCCAGGCGCCCGGGGCGGGCGGCGCGCTCGACGCCGACGTGAGTGCGAGCATCTTCCGCCGCGACGGCCGGGTGCGCTCTCTCACGGTGACCGTTCCGGAGCCGGCCGGGTCCTGACCGACGGGCGGGGCGGCGACCGAGTCGCCGCCCCGCCTTGCA
>DATISQ010000359.1:0-4416 GCA_035581905.1 Cryobacterium sp. | reverse complement strand
GCCCCACGCGTGCCACAGGGTCTGCGACTTGTTCCACGGCATGATCGCGCCGAAGGGCCACTCGGTGGCGGAGCCGGAGGACATCCCGGCGACACCCTCGGTGAGCCGGGTCAGCGCGGTGCGCGCGGAGTCGTCGTCCGGGACGGCCGTGACGTAGGCGGCGAGGCCGAGCGCGGCCTCGGCCGAGGCATCCGCCCCGCCCGCGATGAGCCAGGCCGGCACGTTCACGCCGTCGGCCACGTCGAAGGTGCCGTACTTTCCGAGCGACTGGCGCTCGAGGGAATCGAGCGAAAGGTGCAGGCGGTCCTGCAGGAACGCGGCGAACTCGGGGTCGGCAGCCTGGAAGGCGGCGTAGCCCTCGCCGAGGGCCCAAACGGTGCGGGCCAACCAGTAGGACTCGGCCGAGTCACTGGGATCGGGCAGCTCCACCGGGGTGGCGCTGGGCGTCAGGGTGCCGTCGGCCTGCTGCCAGAGCACGACGTTCCCGGCGTTCGGACCGGTCGCGGTCTGCAGGTAGGTGAGCGAGCGCAGCGTCTGCACGGCGTGCTCGCGGCTGGTCTCGTCGCCGGTCTGCTGCCAGTGGCGCAGGTAGACGACCGCGGTGCGGGCGATGTCGTCGGCGTTGTACGCGCCCTGGCTCCAGTGCCCGGTCGCGGGGTCGAGCGACCCGCCGCCGACCCGGCCGTAACTGCCGTCCGCCTTCTTGTCGGCGTAGGTCCACGGCGCCTGCGCGGTGGGCTGCTCGTCGATCTCGTAGGTGGTGTGCCCGTCGACCGCGGTCAGCGGCACGGTGTCGAGCAGGAAGGTGAGATGGGACAGATTGGTCAGCGGCGCGGACGCCGCCGGGACCGCGGGGGCGGCCGGCCCGGATGCCCAGGGTGGCGGGGCGGCGGCGGCCGCGGCCGTCCCGGCTCCGAGCAGGAGCATCGAGACCGCGGCGGTGAGGGCCACGACTTTCATAGATCGCGAGCGGGTGGACGGTGAGCGAACAGCGTTGTACGTCATTTCTTCTCTCCTGATTCAAGCCTGAACCGGTTTGGTACAGTCAACTAAACCGGTTAAGTTCGGCCGAGTCAAGAAAATCGGGCCAATCCGTCCCCCTTTCGGGTGTCCCCGTCCCTCCGGGGCACCCACTTCGACAGTTGCGGTCGAGTTCGCCCGGCCTACCGGCCGAACTCGACCTCAAGGGGCGAATTCGGCGACTGAACCACCCCGCCGCGGTTCAGCTGCGGGCGATCGGCACCTTCTTCGGCTCCTCGGAGCCCTCGGGCACCGGCACGCGCACCTCCAGCACGCCGTCCCGGTAGGACGCCGTCACATCCTCTTCCTGGACCCCACGGGGCAGCACGATGTCGCGCGTGAACGAGCCGTACCGGAACTCGCTCCGGTAGCCGTCCTTGTCCTTGTGCTCGGTCTTTTCCTGCCGCTCGGCCCGGATGTGCAGCACACCGTCGCTGACCGACACGTCGACATCCTTCTCCGGGTCGATGCCGGGGATTTCCGCCTTCACGACCAGGTCGCCGCCGTCGCGGAATTCCTCCACCCGCAGGGCCGGGCTGTCCCAGTCCCCCTCGAAAAAACGCCGCACCGGCTCCGGCATTTCGAAACGCTCGCGTTTTGCAATTGCAGCCATGATTCGTCTCCTCCGTGATACCCGAGTGTTGCTCCAGATGCCGCACACAGTACCCCTGAGGCAGGCGTCGCGAGAGACGGCGTGAGGCGACGGATGCCCGCGCAGCCGGTTCCCAGCGACCCGGCTTAGCCTGAGCGCATGACCGTCACCCTCCCGCGCGAAATCGACCGAGGATACAGCTCAGCGCACCCGATCCGGCGCCTCCTGCGCCGCAGCCGCGCATGGGTGGACCAGTATCCGCGACTGCGCTGGCTCTACCGCACCCTGGTCGGCGTGCTCGGCTCCACGGTCGCCGTCATCGGCCTCATCCTGGTGCCCCTGCCGGGACCCGGCTGGCTGGTCGTCTTCCTCGGCATTGCGATCCTGGGCACGGAGTTCCCCACCGCGCACCGCCTGGCGGCGCTCCTCAAGCGCATCCTGACGACGGTCTGGGCATGGTGGCGCTCCCGCCGGGCGCGCGCGTCCGCCGGAGCGTCGACCGCCTGACCCGACTCAGGTGTTCGGGCGCACGACCAGAACCGGGCACTTCGCGTGCCGCACGCACTGCTCGCTCACGGAACCCAGCAGCATGCCGGCGAGGCCGCCGCGGCCGCGGGAGCCGACCACGAGCATCCGTGCGCCGCGCGACACGTCGATCAGGGACTTCAACGGGCTGGCGTAGATGGCGCGGTATTCGACCTTCACGTCAGGGTGCTTGGCCACCTCGGCCATGACGGCCTCGACGAGCTCCGTGCGCACCGCGTCGGCGTACTCCTCGATCGACGAGACGTAGCCGAATTCCCAGTTGGCCGGGCGCGGCGCCGTGTCAATGGACCACGCGCGCACCAGCACGATCGGAGCACGCAACTGCTGGGCGAGGTCGAGCGCCACGGACACGGCGTGATCGGCGTAACCCGATCCGTCGTGGCCGACGACGATGCTGTCGCTGGAAACGGGACGCTGTTCTGGCTGTGTGTCAGGCATGAATCCAAACTACTCCGGGGGCCCCTGGTGCGCCGTACGCGCTCCTGCGTGTCGGCCGGCGGCGCCGCCTGACGCCGCCCGGCGAGGCCCGGCGAGGCCTGACACTGCCCGGCGAGGCCCGGCCCGGCGAGGCCGGCCGGCCGGGGACCCGGCTCCCAGCCCCTTCCCGCTGTGCCCCGGTAGGGTCTCCCCTATGACGTACCTGGGCACGCCGCGTCGCCGACTGATCGCACTGGCGATGATCGTCGCTCTGGCCGTGCTGGGCGGTGGCCTGGCACTGGCCGCATCGGTGCGCCCGGCCGACGACGCCACCGAACCTGCCGGTTTCGCCCCCGGTGCGATCATCAGCGACTACAACTTCTACAACGCCGACGCCATGGACGAGGGTGAGATCCAGTCGTTCCTGGCGGACCGCCCCTGCATCCCCCGCGACGGCTCGCCGTGCCTCGAAGACTACGAGGAGAACACGATCTCCCAGCCGGCCCACGGCGAGGGGCACTGCGCCGCCTACCCCGGCGGCCGCAACGAGTCGGCCGCCCGCATCATCGCGAAGGTGTCCGAGGTGTGCCTCATCAGCCCGAAGGTGTTGCTGGTGTTGCTGCAGAAGGAGCAGTCCCTGCTCACCCGGCCGAGCGCATTCGGCTATCTGCGCGCCACCGGTTACGGCTGCCCCGACACGGCCGACTGTGACACGCAGTACTTCGGCTTCTTCAACCAGGTCTACCGTGCCGCCTGGCAGTTCCGGCAGTACAGCCAGCAGCCCGAACGGCCCTACAAGATCGGGACCGTGCAGGTGGGGTTCAATCCGAAGGCGAGCTGCGGGGCGTCATCCGTGACCATCGAGAACCAGGCCACCGCGAACCTCTACAACTACACCCCGTACCAGCCCAATGCCGCCGCGCTGGCCCGCCCGGGCACCGACGGCGACGGATGCTCGACGCACGGCAACCTGAACTTCTGGCGGTTCTACAACCACTGGTTCGGGGCATCGGAGGCCGTCGGCTATCCCCGGGCGTTCAACTCGTGCCTGAACCTCGTCGGCGGCCAGCCCTGCCGCGAGCACGGGCTGCTGCCCACACCCTGAGCGTCCGTCGGATGCGCGGCGTCTGGTGCTCCGCTCCTGCACCGCTGTTGCTCCGCTTTTGCCCGCGGCTGTTTCTCCGCGCAGAGCGTAATCGCAGCGGGTGCCACCGGCTCCGCCGATTCCGGCCGCCCGGCCGAGCGAGAGCCATGATCTGACAGGTTCAAGCCCCGGTCAGACGCCATTCCCCGCCCGAAAGCCCGCGCCTCGGTCGGTGGCGGTTCGCGGCGACACACCCGCCGGAAACGGGTGGTCAACCATCCCGATTCCCAGCCCGCACGGACCGGCCGCCCACACCCGGTACCTAAACTCCTCCGATGACTACGAACGGTCGATCGGGTTTTTCACCGGCCGGCCGCCGCAATCGAAAGGATCCACCATGAACAAGCACACGATCTCCCCGGCATCCGCCCCCTCCCGCACCAAGCGCGTCGCGTTCGGCGCCGTCTCCGTGCTGACCGCCGGCGCCCTTCTCGGGGTCGGCGCGCAGGGCGCCACCGCAGCCCCCCTGCCTGCCGAGAACACGGCGAGCACCAGCACGAGTGCGAGCACGAGCGGGGACGCTGAGCACGGCGTTTTCCTGGCGTCGCTCGCACAGGAGCTGCGCGGCGATCTCGCCCACGGCCAGAGCGGGAATGTGAAGGCCCAGAAGGTGGCCACCACCCTCACCGAGCACGCCGAGCTCTTCGATACCCTGCCCGCGAACCTGCAGGACGACCTGACCACGCTCAAGGACGCC
>DATISQ010000358.1:0-7031 GCA_035581905.1 Cryobacterium sp. | reverse complement strand
GCCGACCGACGCCGAGCTGGGTGACTTCGAGGAGCAGGAGCGTTCGCTCCGGCACCTGGCGCCCGCGGTGAAGCGTGTCATCGACGAGCTGCCGATGACGGCGCACCCGATGGATGTCGTGCGCACGGCGGTCAGCCTGATCGGCGCGAACGACCCCGACGCGGCGGATGCGTCGCCGGAGGCCAACCGTGCCAAGGGCCTGCGGCTCTGGGCGCAGATGCCGTCGATCGTCGCCTACGACCAGCGCCGCCGCCACGGCCTCGAGCCGATCGAACCGCGTAGCGACCTCGGCTACTCGGCCAACTTCCTGTTCATGACGTTCGGCGAGGTGCCCGAGCTGGTGGTGGTGAACGCGTTCGACGTGTCGATGATCATGTACGCGGAGCACTCCTTCAACGCGTCCACGTTCACCGCCCGGGTGATCACCTCGACCAGGTCCGACCTGCACTCCGCGGTCACCGGCGCGATCGGGGCCCTCAAGGGTGCCCTGCACGGCGGTGCGAACGAGGCAGTGATGCACATCTTCGACGAGATCGGGCTCGGGCTGGGCGCCGGGGAACGCGCCGAGACCTGGCTGAACGAGACCCTCGCCGCCAAGCGCAAGGTGATGGGCTTCGGCCACCGGGTGTACAAGCACGGGGATTCGCGGGTGCCGACCATGCGCACCGCTCTGGTCACCCTGGTCGAGCACTACGACCGGCCCGACCTGCTGGAACTCTACGAATCCCTCGAGGCGGGGATGACGACGCGCACCGGCATCCTGCCGAACCTGGACTATCCGTCGGGGCCGGCGTACAACCTGATGGGATTCGATACCCTCACCTTCACCCCGATCTTCGTCGCGGCGCGGCTAGCCGGGTGGACCGCGCACATCATCGAGCAGACGGCGTCGAATGCCCTGATCCGACCCCTCTCGCTCTACGACGGCCACGAGGAGCGCCACCTGGCCTGAGTGGCGGCGGTGCGGTCGGTGTCCGGCGAGGGCCGGGGCCGGACCGTGCCGTGACCGCGCCGTGACCTAACATTGGGAAATGGGATTCGACGCGAACGACGCTGCAAGTGATGTAACCGGAATTGAACGGGAAGTGCTGGGCTGGGACGTGTTCGCGGACGCGTCCCGGCAGCTGTCGAAGGCGGTGCTGGCGAGCGGTTTCCGGCCGGATGTCGTGATCGCCATCGCCCGCGGCGGGCTGCTCCTCGCCGGCGCGATGTCGTACGCGCTCGGCACCAAGAATTGCGGCAGCATCAACGTGCAGTTCTACACCGGCGTCGACGAGCGTCTGCCCGAGCCGGTCCTGTCGGGACCGATGCTCGACGCGCCGTCGCTGACCGGCCTGCGGGTGCTGCTCGTCGACGACGTCTCCGACTCCGGGCACACGCTGGCGATGGTCGTCGCGCTGCTCCGCGAGACCGCCTGCGAGGTGCGCACCGCCACCCTGTACACGAAGCCCCGCACCGTGCTGGTGCCCGATTTCACCTGGTGCGAAACGGATGCCTGGATCGTGTTCCCCTGGGCGTCGCTGCCACCCGTGGCGGAGAGCCTCGCGGGCGTGACCCTGCCCTCCGACACGGTGCGCGATGACACCCTGCCGGCTGCGAGCCTGCTCGCCGCCAGCCTGCCCCTGGTCGTCGAGCGCGTCGCCGGCGCCGCGCTGTGAGCGTGCACCTGGTCGGCGGCGGCTGGAACTCCGACACCGACGCGGCCGTCTTCGGGCCCTTCCTGGCCGAGGCCACGGCGCGCGGTGCCGCATCCGGTCGCGCGGAGCCGCGCCTCGCGATCCTCGCCGTGCGTGCCGAAGACGGGGCCGAGCACGCCGCGAACCTCGTCGCCGCGGTCTCCGCGGCCGGCGAGTTCGAGCCGAAGATCACGGTGGTGGCCCCGGGCGACGTCTTCGCCCTGACCGCCGTGTCCGAGGCCGACGGCATTCTGGTCGGCGGCGGCGCCACCCCGGCCTACCTGGCCGCCGTGGCCCCGATATTCGGTGAGGTCCGCCGCCAGGTGGCCGCCGGCATCCCCTACCTCGGATTCTCCGCCGGTGCGATGATCGCGGCCGAACGCGCCCTGATCGGCGGCTGGCGGATGGGCGGCGTCGAGGTCAGCGGCGAGCACGCCGCCGAGGGGCTGGACGAGATCGCCATCGAACCCGGCATCGGACTGCTCGACGTCACCGTCGAGGTGCACGCCGCCCAGTGGGGCACGCTGTCCCGGCTGGTCGCGGCCACCGAGGCCGGCCTGATCGACGGGGGACTGGCCATCGACGAGAACACCGCGCTGGTCGTCGGCGAGGGCGCGCTCAGCGTCGTCGGAGCCGGCAGTGTCTGGCGCGTCAGCCAGACCGACGGCGGGGTGCTCGTGAGCACCTTCGGAGCCTGAGCCGGGCATGCCCTTCACCCTCGGGGCGCTGGCCGCCGGCCGGGCCGTCGACCCCGGCTGGGCCCGGGCGCTGGCGCCCGTGGCGCCGCAGATCGACGCGATGGCCGAGTTCCTCCGCGCCGAGACCCGGGCCGGCCGGATCTGGCTGCCGGCCCCGGAGAACGTCTTCCGCGCCTTCGCCGAACCGTTCGACGAGGTGAGGGTGCTCATCGTCGGCCAGGACCCGTATCCGACGCCGGGGCATCCGATCGGGCTCGCCTTCGCGGCCGAGGCGCACGTGCGGCCGCTGCCGCGCAGCCTGGAGAACATCTGCCGGGAACTGCACGACGACGTGGGTGTCACCGCCGCCACCGGCGACCTCTCCCCGTGGTCGCAGCGGGGGGTGCTGCTGCTCAACCGCGTGCTCACCGTGCAGGCCGGCCTCGCCGGGTCGCACCGGCGCCGCGGCTGGGAAATCGTGACCGAGCAGGCCATCCGTGCCCTCGTCGCCCGTGATCGGCCGCTCGTGGCGATCCTCTGGGGGAAGGATGCCGGCACGCTGCGGCCGCTGCTCGCGGACACCCCGGTGATCGAATCCGCGCACCCGAGCCCGCTCTCGGCCAGGCGCGGGTTCTTCGGCTCGAGGCCGTTCAGCCGGGCCAACGAGTACCTCGTGCGCGCCGGGGCGGCTCCGGTGGACTGGTCCCTCGGGTAATCTGAGATTCTCAGGAGGAGTGAGCTGTGCTTGAAGAGGAATACCAGCCGCGCCGGCAATTGCCCCGGCACCTTCGACCGACGCCCGCGGAAGAGGCGCCGTTCGAATTCACCATGCGTGAGGCCCAGATCACCGATCTGCCCTACATCCGGGAGGTCTACAACTACTACGTCGCCAACAGCACGGTCACCTTCGACGTCGACCCGATGACCCTGGCCGAGTGGCGCAGCAAGTTCTACTACCTGGGCAAGCTCGGGATGCCGTTCATCGTGGCCGTCTCCCCGGCCGGCCAGCTGCTCGGCTACGCCCTGGTCAGCCCCTGGAAGCAGAAACGCGCCTACCGGTTCACGGTCGAGAACTCGATCTACCTCGGCGCGGCGTCCACCGGCAAGGGACTGGGCCGGATGCTGCTCGGCGAGCTCATCGAGCGCTCCAAAGCGGCCGGGCTCAAGGAGATCATCGCGGTCGTCGCCGACCAGGGCGCCGACGCATCGATCAAGCTGCACCGCGACTTCGGCTTCGAGGAGATCGGCCGGATGGGCAAGGTCGGCTTCAAGTTCGACCGCTGGCTCGGCACCGTGCTCATGCAGAAGAGCCTCAAATAGGCCGGTGGGACGCCCGGGTTCAGGCCGGCGGCCACCGGACGCCTAATATCAAGGGATGACGGAACCCCTCCCAGCCCTGCCCGAGCGCCATACCGTGCTGCGCTCCTTCGCGGGCCACCTCGAAGCCGGTCCCGACGCCGTGTTCAACCGGCTCGTGACCGCGATGGCCTCGGGGGCTGCCGGAGGCGGCACCGTGCACACCGACCGGGACCGGCGCATGGTCGTGCTGCGGCGCGGCTGGTGGTATCGCGGCGAGTACCAGGTGCTGCCCGAGGATGAGGCCGGATCGCTCGTGCAGTACGAGATCGTCAACGTGGCGCAGGTTGCGCCGTCGGCCGCGTCGTGGGCGGCGGCATCCGTTCTCCGCGCCGCGCCGCGGGCATTCCAGGCGCTGCTGACCGGGCTGTCCCACCCCTGACCATCAACGCCTCACCATCACGCTGCCCGGCTGCCCGGCTGCCCGGCTGACTAGGCTCGGGGGATGGCCGCTCCGCATGAACTGACCGCTCTCGAACAATGGCAGGCGCTGCAGCGCGGTGAGCTCAGCCCCACCGAGCTGACCGAGCACTACCTCGGCCGGATCGAGGCGCTGGACCCAGGCCTCGGCGCCTTCGTGAGCGTGACAGCGGATGCCGCCAGGGCGCGTGCCCGCTTCGTCGAGCAGCAGGTGCCGCGCACCGTACCGCTCTGGGGCCTGCCCTTCGCCGACAAGGACCTGCAGAGCCGGGCCGGCGTGCCCGCCCGGTTCGGCTCCCGGCTGATGCGGGACAACGTCCCGGCCGTGTCCGACGATCTCGTGCTCGCCCTCGACGAGGCCGGCGGCGTGAGCCTGGGCAAGACCAGCACACCCGAATTCGGGCTGCCGTCGTACACCGAGACCGTGGCCGGTCCGCCGGCGCGCAACCCGTGGGACCGCGCCCGGGGCGCCGGCGGCTCCAGCGGCGGGGCCGCGGTGGCCGTCGCCGCCCGGCTGCTGCCCTTCGCGCCGGGCTCCGACGGCGGCGGCTCGGTGCGGATCCCCGCGGCAGCGTGCGGCCTCGTCGGTGTGAAGCCCTCGCGCGGCCGGGTGCCGTCGGCCTCCGGGATCGACGCGCTCGGCGGCCTCAGCGTGGCCGGACCGCTGGCCCGGACCGTAATGGATGCCGCCCTGCTGCTGGACGCCATGATCGCGCCGCGGGGTGGGCATCCGCAGCACCTGTTCTCGCTGCGCGCCCCCGGCGACGACGCACCCCTGCTCGCCGCCGCCGTGCGCGGCGAGGGCCGGTTCCAGCTCGGCGTGATGACGACCTCCGCCTGGGATGGCTCCTACCCGATCGAGCTCTCTCCCGAAGCGCTGGCGGCGCTCCGGGTGGCCGTCGACGGGTTCGCGGCCCTGGGCCACGGCCTGGAGGAGACGGCGCTCGAACCCGACGACAGTTACGTGCCGGCCTTCCGCACGATCTGGCAGGCCGGGGCCGCGGGCATCCCCGCCGATACCCCGGAGCAGGAGCAGCTGCTCGAGCCGCTCACCCGCTGGCTGATGCACCGCGGCCGGGAGCTGTCGGCCCGGGACCTGGCCCAGGCGCTCGCGGCGCTGTCGGCGTTCGAGCGGTCGTTCATCCGGCAGCTGTCCCGGTTCGACGCCGTGCTGACCCCGGCCCTTGCGCTCACGCCGCGGCCGCTGGGCTGGTACGACGCGTTCGACGGGGAGCGCAATTTCGCCCAGCAGGTGCAGTACACCCCGTTCACGTCCATGGTGAACGTGAGCGGGCTGCCCGCGATCGTGCTGCCGGTGGCCGAAACCGCTGACGGCCTGCCGATGGGAGTGCAGCTGATCGGCCGCCCCGGCGGGGAGGCCACCCTGCTGGCGCTCGGAGCCCAGCTCGAGCGACGGCTGCGCTGGCAGCACCGGACGCCGCCCGAGGCCGGGCGCCTTGAACCGGCTGCCGGCTAGACCCGCGGAGCGTTCGCGGCCGGACGAGACGGCCACCAGAAGCGGTCGCCGGTGAGGAACACCAGCGCCGGCACCACGACGGTGCGCACCACGAGAGTGTCGAGCAGCACACCGATGCAGACGATGACGCCGATCTGGGTCAGCGCCACGACCGGCAGCACACCCAGTACGGCGAAGACCGCCGCGATCAGGATGCCGGCGCTCGTGATGACCGCGCCCGTCGACGACAGGGCGCGCACCATCCCCTCCTTCGTGCCGAACCGGATGCTCTCTTCCCGGGCCCGGGTGGTGAGGAAGATGTTGTAGTCCACCCCGAGTGCCACCAGGAACAGGAACGCGAACAGCACCACGTTGGTGTTGAAGGCCGGGAAGCCCATCAGATTCTGGAAGATCCAGTTGGAGGCGCCGAGGCTGGCGAAGAAGGTCGCCAACACGGTGACGATCAGCAGCACGGGCGCGACCAGGGAGCGCAGAAGCAGGGCGAGGATGGCGAACACGATGGCCAGGATCATCGGGATGATCAGGGCCTGGTCGGCCTGCGCGCTCGTCTTGTTGTCGAACGCCGTGGCATCGCTGCCGCCGACCAGCGCCTCGGCCACGTCACCCGAGGCGTCGGCATAGCTGCCGCGCAGGGTGTCGATGATGGCGAAGGTCTCGTCGCTGCCCGGCTCGCTGGACAGGGAGAGGTTCAGCCGGGTGAGGCCGTTCGCGCTCTCACCGGGCAGCGCGGACTCGATGCCGGGCGTCTCGGTGGCGAGCACGGTGGCCTCGGCGGCCGCGGCATCCGGTACCAGCACGATGGTCTGGCTGGTCAGGCCGGCCGAGAACGACTCCTCCACGATGGCCTGCGCCTGCACCGACTCGGGCTTGCCGAGCAGCTGGTCGGCCTGCGACAGCCCCACGGAGGCGCCGATCAGACCGAGGCTGAGGGCGGCGATACCGGCGACGGATGCGGCGATGACCATGATCGGACGGCGCTGCACGCCGCGGCCGAGGCGGGTCCAGAACCCGGGGCGCAGGTCGGAGCCGGCACCGGGCACGAAGCGGGGGATGAAGGGCCAGAACCGGCCGCGGCCGCAGACCACGAGGGCGGCCGGCAGCACGACCAGGGCGAAGATGATGGCGATGACCACGCCGATGGCGCAGGCGAACCCGAGCGCGCGGTTGCCCGACAGCTCGGCGAACAGCAGGGTGAGCAGGCTGAGCGCGACCGTGCCGCCACTGGCGGCGATGGCCGGGCCGGCGCCGCGCACCGCGGCCAGCATGGCGTCGTTGCGGCTCTCGGTGCGGAGCAGCTCCTCGCGGTAGCGGGCCACGAGCAGCAGGGCATAGTTCGTGCCCGCGCCGAAGACCAGCACGGACTGGATGCCGGCGACGGAGGGGTCGAGGGTGATGCCGAAGGGTTCGGCCAGGGCGCTGACAACG
>DATISQ010000357.1:0-9353 GCA_035581905.1 Cryobacterium sp. | reverse complement strand
GCCGGGGCCGTTCACATACAGTGATTTTTCACCAGCGGATTACTGGGAAACCGGCCCATCCTGACTTACAAACCCATCCGCGCACACAAAAAAACACACGGTGTCAAGAGCCGACTTCCCTACGTTACCTGATCGATGCCGCAATGTCACGACACATCTTCACCGCTTACTCTGTTCTCATGCCGTCCACGATCACCATCGAGTCGCCGCGGCAGCCGGAGATCACCGAGCTGCTGCGCCTGAGCGGCGACTACGCCCAGTCGCTGTATCCACCGGAGAGCAACTTTCTGCTCAGCGTCGACGAGCTCGAGCAGCCGGGCGTGTCCGTCTACGTCGCGCGGGATGCGACGGCGCGCGCCCTGGGGATCGCCGCACTGGTAGGCGGGGCCGGGGATGCGGCGGAGCTCAAGCGCATGTTCGTGCACCCGGACGCCCGAGGGCGCGGCGTGGCCGGCCGCCTGCTGGCGGGGATCGAAACGGATGCGGCGGCCCGCGGCATCCGTGAAATCGTGCTGGAGACCGGGCCGGAGAGCCAGGCGGCGCTCGCCTTCTATCGGGGCGCCGGCTACCGGGAGGTCCCCCTGTTCGGCCAGTACGTGGGCGCGGCCTTCAGCGTCTGCTTTGCCAAGTCGATTCCGGGAACCGCGCAGTGACCCGGCGCCGGGACGTCGCCCGCACGTCGGCCCAGGTGAGTGCGCGGCGCGCACGGCAGTCGGCGTCCTGGCTGGGGGTGACGGCGACCAGCCCGAGAATCGTGCAGGCCCTCAAGGCCGCCATCGCCGTGGGCATCGCCTGGTCGATCGCGCCGCTGCTGCCCGGCGTCGCGGACGACTACCCCTACTACGCCCCGCTGGGCGCACTGGTGAGCATGTACCCGACGCTGATGAGTTCGGTGCGGAACGCCCTGCAAACCCTCGGCGGCCTCACCGTGGGCATTCTGCTCGCGGGCGCGGTGATCGTCCTGAGCGAGCCGAACGTGCTCACCCTCTCGCTCGCGGTCGGCGTCGGCGCCGCGATCGCGGCCACCGGCTGGTTCGGCGCGAGCCGGGAGTACATCCCCGTTACCGCGCTGTTCGTGCTGATCGTCGGCGGGCCCAATGCGGACGGCTATTCCATCGGGTATCTGGTGCAGATGACACTGGGAATCCTGGTCGGCCTCGCCGTGAACCTGGTCTTCTTCCCCCCGTTGGCCCTCGAAGCCGTCGGCCATCAGCTGGACCGCTTTCGCGCCGCCCTGGCCGGCCAGCTCTCGGAGGCGGCCGACGCCCTGGCCGACACCTGGCCGCCCGAACAGGACGGTTGGGCCTCCCGCAGCCAGGACCTCGTGGAGGTCGGCCGCTCGGTGCGCGCGGCCGTGAGCCACGCCGACGACAGCCGCAAGGGCAACCCGCGCGCCCGCGGGCATCAGCGGGACCTCCGCTCGGACTACGACGAACTGTCTGCCCTCGAGAATGTGACATTCCACGTGCGTGACCTGACGGAGGTGCTCGCCGCGGCGGTCTGGGGCCTGCCGGTCCAGCTCGAGTTGCGCCCCGAGTTGCGGCCGGCGCTGAGCCGGACGCTGCACGCCGTGGCCGCGGTGCTGAGGGATTGGGACCCGGACGCCGCCGAGCAGGCCGCTTTCGCCGACGCGGATGCCGCCCTGCAGGACCTGATGACCGAACTGGACCAGCGACGAGACTCCGCCCCGGCGACGTCGCTGGGGGTCGCAGCGACGGTCGCGACGGACGTCACCCGCATCCTCGCGGCCCTGCGACCGCACATCCTGCCCGAGCCCGAGCCCGAGGCGGTCCCGGACGCGGCACCGGCGCGCTGATCCCCGCGAAGACCGGCACCCCCCAAAGGGGATTCGGTACGGCGAGAGAGACGAATTAGTCTCGAGACCATACCCCGCAGCTCGGAGCACACGTGAATATCGGCCCAGGCCACCCCCGACTCGGCTCCCGGCGCATCCGTTTGCTCACAATTGCGGGCGCGGTCGGCATCGCCGTTGCCGCTACCACCCTGCTCGGCGGCTTCCGCCCCCAGCTGTATTCCGTGACGCCCGACGAACCCGGCGACCAGCGCAGCGAGCTCGTCACGACCGAGATCGTCGGCATCCGAACATTCCAGCGGCCAGACGGCATCACGGTCAGCGAGGATGTCGTCTACGGCACCCAGGCGGACGGCGCGGTGCTCACCCTCGACGTGTGCTCACCGCCGATCACCCCCGCGGCGGAACCGACCCTCGAGGCGGCTGCGCTGCGCCCGGCCGTCCTCTCCATCCACGGCGGCAGCTGGACCCGCGGCGACAAGGGCAACAGTGACTGGCGACTGGTCTGCACCTGGCTCGCCTCCGAGGGATTCGTCGCCTACTCGGTGAACTACCGGCTGGTACCGGATGCCGTGTTCCCCGCCGCGCTCGACGACGTCGCCCTGGCCGTGGAGTGGGCCCGCGACCCCGTCAACGCCAAGACCTACGGCATCGACCCCGACCGGATCGGGGTGTTCGGCGGCTCGGCCGGCGGCAACCTCGCCGCACTGCTCGGCACCCGCGGCTCCGGGTCGCTGACCGAGGGCGCCCGTGTGGCCGCGGTCGTCGAACTGTCCGCGCCGCTCGACCTGACCCACCCGGCGCTCGGCGCGGGTCAGGCCCCCGCGGGACTGCAGAACATCGTGCTCGACTATGTCGGCTGCGAAACCCTGCGCGACTGCGACACGGCCGCGGCCGCGTCACCGGCGAGCACCCTCGACCGTAGCGACCCGCCCGTGTTCCTCGGCTCGTCGACCGACGAGTACATTCCGCTGGCGCAGGCCACCGGGTATGCGGCGGCGCTCGAGCGCCAGGGCATCGCCCACGAGCTCGTCACGGTGCCGGGAACGCTGCACTCGATCGGCATCCTCGACGCAGCCATGCGCGCGAAGGTGGCGGCCTTCCTGCACACAACGCTCGGCGAGTAGCCGCCGGGCGCCCGGGGTCGCGCGGCGTTTTCGCGGCGGTCCTGCGACGCGGACGTGCCGGCGCGGACGTGCCGGCGCGGACGTGCGACGCGGAGTGCGACGCGGACGTGCCGGCTCGCGGCGCAGGTTACGGAAGCGGGCGCACGTTCTACCGTGCGCCGGCTTCCACAGGGTGCGCCGCGAGCGGCGATGGGCCGAGGGCGGAGGGCGGGCAGCGCTACGGGTGCCGCGGGGCTACGTGCCGCGGGGCTACGTGCCGCGGATACGCCGGGAGAGCTGCGCGGCGGTGCCGCCGAGCCGGGCGGCGAGCGCGGGCCACTCCTCCTTCGGGATGCGCTCCCGCGGAAACGTGACGGCGATGCCCGCGGCCGGCCAGCCCGCGTGGTCGCGCACGGCCACGGCAACGGATGCCATCCCCTCGGTGATCTCACCGTCCTCCAGGGCGTACCCGTCCCGGCGCACCTGCTCGAGCAGGGTGCGCAGCTCCGCCGTGGTGCGCGGTCCCCGGCCGTGGCGCGTTGCGAAGGCGGCCGCGTTGGGATACAGCGCCCGCAGCTGGGCTGCCGGCAGCGCGGCGAGGAGCGCGCGCCCGCTCGCGGTGAGGTGGCTCGGGAGGCGCACGCCGCCATCCGTCACCAGGGACGGGCGCCGGGGCGCGCGCTCCTCGACGAGGTAGATCACGTCGCGCCCGTGCAGCACGACGAGGTGGGCGCTCTCGCCGAGCCGGTCGACCAGCGCGGCGACGAGCGGGCGGCCGAGATGGGAGAGGGGCTGCTGCCGGGAGAAGCCCGAGCTCAGCTCGAAGGCGGCCACGCCGAGACCGTAACGCTGCTCCTCGGGCAGGTGCACCACGAAGCCGTGGTCGGCGAGCACGGCGAGCAGGTCGTAGACGGTCGAGCGGGGCAGGCCGAGGGCCGCGGCGATCTGGGAGGCCGGCACCGGGCCGCGTTGCGTGGCCAGATGCGAGAGGATGCGCAGCGTGCCCTCCGCCGCCGGAACCTTCGACCGGGTCATGCGCCTGCCTTCCGTCCCGTGAAGGGCGTCCCGTGCCCGGCATGGCGTGCCCGGCGTCCCGTGCCCGGCGTCCGTGCCCGGCATGGCTGAACTGTCCGGTATCCCGGACAGCACCCAGCCTAAACCCGTCGTGCGTGCCGCCCGGCTGGTGTCGAATCGGAGTATGAACCCTGCCAGCGCATCCGTCACCGTGGGCACCGGCCCGCTCGAGTTCGCCGACGTCACCGCGGTGGCCCGCCACGGGGCGCCCGTGGTGCTCGCCGCGGCCGCGCTCGAGGGCGTCGCCGCAACCCGCCGCATCATCGAGGGGCTCGCCCAGGACGTGCACCCGCACTACGGCATCTCGACCGGCTTCGGGGCGCTCGCGACGACGTTCATCACGAGCGACCGCCGCGCCCAGCTGCAGGCGAGCCTCGTTCGCTCGCACGCCGCGGGAAGCGGCCCCGAGGTCGAACGCGAGGTCGTGCGCGCGCTGATGCTGCTGCGCCTGTCGACCCTGATGACCGGGCGCACCGGTGTGCGGCCCGTCGTCGCCGAGACCTACGCGGCCCTGCTCAACGCCGGCATCACCCCCGTCGTGCACGAATACGGCTCGCTCGGCTGCTCGGGCGATCTCGCACCGCTCGCACACTGTGCGCTCGCGGTGATGGGCGAGGGTCGGGTGCGGGATGCGTCCGGCACCCTGATGGGCGGCGGGGACGCCCTGGCCGCGGCCGGCATCACCCCGGTCGTGCTGGCGGAGAAGGAGGGGCTCGCCCTCATCAACGGCACCGACGGCATGCTCGGGATGCTCGTGCTCGGCCTCGCCGACCTGTCCTGCCTGCTCACGACCGCCGACATCGCCGCGGCCATGAGCGTCGAGGCCCTCCTCGGTACGGATGCCGCCTTCGCCGCCGACCTGCAGGCCCTCCGCCCCCAGCTCGGCCAAGCCACGAGCGCGGCCAATCTGCGCGCGCTGCTGGCCGGTTCGCCGCTGCTCGCCAGCCACGCGGGCCCCGACGACCCGACCGTGCAGGACGCGTACTCCATCCGCTGCGCTCCGCAGGTGCACGGCGCCGCCCGGGACACGATGGACCACGCCGCCCTGATCGCCGGCCGCGAGCTGGCCAGCGCGGTGGACAACCCCGTGGTGACCCTGGACGGCCGGGTTCGCTCCAACGGCAACTTCCACGGCGCCCCGGTCGGCTACGTGCTCGATTTCCTCGCCATCGTTGCGGCGGACGTCGCGAGCATGAGCGAGCGACGCACCGACCGGCACCTCGACGCCGCCCGCAACAAGGGACTGCCGCCGTTCCTGGCCCACGAGGTCGGCGTCGACTCGGGGTTGATGATCGCCCAGTACACCGCCGCCGGGATCGTGTCGGAGCTGAAACGGCTGGCGGTGCCGGCATCCGTCGACTCGATCCCGTCGTCGGCCATGCAGGAGGACCACGTGTCGATGGGCTGGGCGGCCGCCCGCAAGCTGCGGCACTCGATCGACGGCCTCGGCCGGGTGCTCGCGATCGAGGTGATGACGGCGTCGCGCTCGCTCGACCTGCGCGCGCCGCTCGTTCCCGGAGCGGCCACCGGCGCGGTGCGGGCCCTCGTGCGCACGGTGGCCGACGGTCCCGGCCACGACCGGTTCCTCTCCCCCGAGATCGAGGCGATCGTGGGCCTCGTGGCGACGGGCGCGGTGCGGGATGCCGCGGCGGGCGTCGTCGGGGCGCTGGCCTGATCTGCCGCGGGCGACCGCCCGCGGCGTGCGCGTGGCCAGGACCCAAGATCACTCTCCCGACCCTCTCCTTCCCCAAATGGGGCTAGACGGCAGCCCCGGTTCGCGTGCATAATGTGCTTCTGATCTCTTGCCAACGTGGGGCACCCGAGCTCCTGCAGACCCAGGTGTCAGCTTCGGAACTCATCGGAGAGCCATGATCCGCGTCCTCATCGTCGACGACCACACCACTTTCACCGAACTCCTGCTCGGTGCCCTCGACCGGGAACCGGACCTGTGCACGGTCGGTACGGCCAGTAGTGCGCGCAGCGCTATCGAGCTGACCGCGAGTCTGTCTCCCGACCTGGTCGTCATGGACTACCACCTGCCTGACGGCAGCGGCGTCGCCGCCGCTGAGCGCATCCTTGCGCGGGCACCGTCCATCCGAATCGTGATCCTGACCGGCGACCCGACCCCCGAAACCATCGAGCAGGCCGCCGCCATCGGGGTTTGCGCTTTTCTCCCGAAGGACGGATCTCTCGCCGGCCTGCTGGTCACGCTCCGGCAGGCGCGCAACGGCACCTTCCTGGTGCACCCTTCCCTGGTGGCGCAGCTCAGCGCCCGGCGTCGGCTGCACGAAAATGATTTGGCGGCCGCTTCGCTGACCCGGCGCGAACTCGACGTGCTGCAGCTGATGGCCTCGGGCAACGACGTGAAGGCCAATGCGCTGGTCCTCGGCATCTCCGAGAGCACCTGCCGCGGCTACGTGAAGTCCATCCTCGCGAAGCTGGAGGTTCATTCCCAGCTCGAGGCGGTCGTCGCTGCGACGCGACTTGGGCTTGTGATGGTTCGGGACCGTGTCTAGACCGCCGGGCACGGATGCCTAGGCCGGCCCTCCGTGTCTGGAACTTCCGCCACCCCGACGGAGTCACCGCGGCGGAGAAGTCCGAGGTGCGTTCCGCCGTCACCCGTTTTCTGCTGATCGGCCTGGCCGCTGTGGCCTGCGTGTCCATTCCCCTCTCGTTCTGGATTCGGGCGCAGGCGGAGAGCCACACCCTGGGCGACGCCACAGTCATCACCCACCATCTGGCCGACTACACGGTGGGACCGCTGATCACGGACGAGGTCATTGCCGGTGACCCGGAGTCGCTGAAGTTGCTCGACAGCCAGGTGGCCCCCTGGCTGGCCGACGGGTCGATCGTGAGCGTCAAGGCGTGGAACGCTGACGGCCGCGTGCTCTATTCCGACGTGCCGTCCCTGATCGGGCGCACCTTCGACTTGCCCCGGTGGAGCGTCCCGCTGCTGGCCGGCGGGGCCGACCGGGCCTCCCTCGAACAGCAGAACGGCCTGGACAACGACTATGAAGCCGATTCGGGCGAGCTGGTGGAGATCTACGTCCGGGCTTTGGATGCCGCCGGACGCCCATTCATGTTCGAGGCCTACTTCGACGATCAGACCGTGTACGACGACCAGGCCAGTCTGCTCCTGAGCATGACCCCGGCCTTTCTGCTGTCACTGATGGCGCTGCAACTGGCGCAACTACCTCTCGCGATCCGACTCGCCCGCAGAATACAGGTGGACTCCGCGTCCAGGCGGCAGCTGCTCCAGGACTCGATCCGGGCCTCGGATCTGGAACGCCGGCGGATCGCGCGCTACCTGCACGACGAGGTCATCCAAGACCTGGCCGGGCTCTCCTATGCACTGGAATCAGAGGACAAGCTCGACTCCGGCGCACCGCGTTCGCTGCTCGCCAAGGCCCGCCTGATCCTGCAGCGGAACGTGGGTACTCTGCGGGCGATGACCGGAGAACTGTACCCGCCCGACTTGGAGAAGCTGGGCCTGATCGAGGCGCTACGGCGCCTTGCCGATCCGCTGACGGAGCAGGGGATCGAGGTGCGGCTCCACCTTCCGGAGCACCTGGACCTCGACCAAGATCAATCGGTCATCCTGTACCGGATAGCCCGGGAAGCGCTCACCAACGTAATGAAGCACGCCGGGGCACACAACCTCGAACTCGCCTTGATGCAGGATGACGACCGCATCCGGCTGTCCATCCGAGACGATGGCCGCGGTTTCGATCCGGAGGCCGAGCCACCAGATTGGCATGTCGGCCTGCGGATCATCCGGGACACCGTCCTGGCGACCGGCGGCACGCTGGAGGTCTCGTCCCGTGACGGTGACGGAACATCTATTGTCGCTGCGATCGATCGCTCCTAGCCGGCGCCGTGGCCGTGGGGCGGCGATGTCGCCTCGCCGGGTGCCGGCTCCGTTTCCATCTGCACCCCGACACCCTCGGTCGATCGCGGGGAGACCGAAACCTCATCCGCCCCGGCGCGGGCCGGGCGGGCGATCCCGACCCGTATGGACTGGATCAGGCCGTCGCTGAGCAGTGGGCCGGTGTAGTCGATACGCAGTTCACCGTTTTCCACGCTGGTGTCATAGACGCCGAGGGCATCCGTGAGGATCCCCTCCCGATCGATCGATTCCCGAAGCGCCTGCGGCTCAACGGCGCGCACCGCGAATCGGAGGTCGTGAACCAGCACCGGTCCGATATGGAATTCGACGACGTCCACGCCGCCGAACGATGAGGTCAGATCGATCAACTTCCCGGCGTCGTCGACGGTGCCGCCCTCCGGGAGGGCAACGGTCAGCTCGGGCGCCAGCGCTTCCAGCACGTCGGCGTCGAGCACCGTGGGCGAGATATCAGTCAGGGACAGCCGGAGGCGGCCCGCCGCCTGCTCCAGCTCTCCCCGGAGCGACACCAGATCGGCTGTCGTCCGGGGATGGATGGCGACCACCACCCGGCGACGCACCATCAGCCCGTCGAAGGTCACCGCGGGGCGCCCGTTTCCCAGGTCCGCTCCCGGCTCGCCGGCCAGCACCATGGTGCCGGCCGGCGGCTTCGATTTGAGGCCCGTTTGGGCACCAGCCGTGCAGCCGGTCAACCCGATGACCAGCAGCACGACCGCGACCGGCCTCAAAACCGGGAACATGTCAGGTTCCCTCCGGATAGCCAGGCCGGTAGGCCGGAGGGAAAGAGCCGAGCGGTGTGGTGTCCGGCACGGCCGGGTCCGTGGTGATGGGATCGTTGACCCGCCAGTCGCCGACCGCGAACTGCACCATCATGTCGTGGTCCTCGTGCACGAGGTTGTGGCAGTGGATCATGTACCGGCCTCCCGCGTCCTGCCCGGTATCGAATTGCATCAGCACCGTTACCGACTCGTTCTCGCCCAGGTAGACGACGTCCTTGGGGCCGTTCTCCCACACGAATGGTTTCCCGCGATTCGTATTGCGTCCGATGATTTTCGCGTCGACCAGGTGAATGTGGACGGGGTGGAACCAACCGCCCGAGCCGTTGATCAGGGTCCACTGCTCGATGTCGTACGGCTGCGGGTTGCCGAACAGCATCGAGAAACCCGACTCTTCGACGTCGACCCAGGTCACCCCGTTGATCGTCCATTCCCCGCCGCTGCGGTCCACAGTGAGCCTCCGCTTCGCCTTCACCATGGCCGGTGTCAGGCTCATCGCGGGCACACCGCCCAGGGATGGCGCCCCGCCGTCGTCCAGTGTGGCGGGGATGGTGTTCATCGAGGCCGGCCCGGAATCGGCCACCACCTCGAACCGCATGATCTTGTTGGTGTTGGCGAAGTCGACGTTGTTCTTGTTGCTCAGGTTGCGCAGTTCGATTCGCTGTCCGGGGCTGTACTTG
>DATISQ010000356.1:0-1935 GCA_035581905.1 Cryobacterium sp. | reverse complement strand
CCGATTCCAACAACCTTGATGACTGCGAGGTAGTTCTGATTTGTTGTTGACACGTCCGGCCTCCGGTGGAACCCTAAACCTCTTGTCGAAGTTTAAAGTTATGCTGAGTATGCAATTCCTGTTTAGAAAGTTATGCGCCAGTCGATCAGGCTTGGGGAGGCGCGCCCGCGTGTCGCGAAGATCCGGCCAAGATCTCAGCGAAGAACGGCACTATCCGGCGATGACACGTCGTACTCGCCGACGCTGCCGACCGGATGGCTGACGATCAGGGCCGCCAGCACGACCGCCTTGAAGTCCGACTTCTCCGCACTCCCCCACACGACGCGCGCCCCGCCCACCAGCGTGAGGGTGACATCGTCCGTGGTCGCGGCGGTGACGGTGTCGAGGGTGGAACGGATGTCTGCCGGCAGGGCCGCGATCACGGCCGCCGCCGCCCGGAAGCCGGCGCTGCCGTCCCCGGCCCGCGCATCGATGGTGGCGTAGCCGGCGGGGCGCTCCACGCCGCTCTGGATGACCAACCCGGCCGCATCGACGAGGTCGAATCCGGTCTCGGTCACCAGGGCGCCGATGGGCTCCCGCTCGACGATGCGGACCACCAGGGTGCTCGGCGGGCGGCTTTCGGTGACGTAACTCTGGATCAGGGTGAAGTCGGACAGCTGCTTTTTCACCTCGGCGAAGTCCACCAGCGGCAACGGCGTGCCCAGCTGGCCGTCGAGGGCCGACTGGATCTGCCCGGCGGGCACCCGGTTCGCCCCGACGACCTCGATGGTGCGCAGCGCCATCAGAGGCGAAAAGGTGCCGACGAGCACGAAGGCGACGAGCGTGGCCAGGGTGCCGAGCGCAGCCAGCCACACGTTGCGCCGCCGACGAGAGCGCCAGGTGAAGCGCCGCACCTCCTCGCGCTCGTAGAGCTTGCGGGCCCGACGTGCGGCCCGGAACTTGCGCCTGGCCCCGGCCGGGGTCAGCGGAGTGTCCCGGGGCTCCTCGGGCGCGGGAGCGGACGCCGTCCGCAGCGGGGACACGGGCGCGATCGGGTCACCGGACGCGGGAAGCGTGATCGGCTCGGTGATCCTGTGGTCGGACGGCCTGGATCGGGATGACTTCGCCGTCTGTGCCGCGGCCGGCTTCGTTTCGGCGCTCGTCGCCCCGGCGCGTGGCGCGGCGCCCGGCTTCGGCCTGGCGGCCCGCTCGTCACCTGCCTTCTGGCGGTCGTAGCCCTCGGGCCGTTTCATGCTCGGCTGCGAGTCATCCGCGCGCCTGCGTGAGCGAGGCGAGCAGCTGGGGGACGATCCGGTACACGTCGCCGCAGCCGAGGGTGACGACGAAGTCGCCCTCTTCGGCGATCGAGGCGACGTAGTCCGCGGCCTCCTGCCAGTCCGCAATGTAGACGACCTTGGAGGCATCCGTGAACTTGTCGGAGACGAGGGCGCCGGTGACGCCGGGCTCGGGGTCTTCGCGGGCGCCGTACACGGCGAGGACGACGGTCTGGTCCGCCTTCTCCTCGAGGGTCTGGGCGAATTCCTGGGCGAACAGCCGGGTTCGG
Source organism: Cryobacterium sp. (assembly GCA_035581905.1). GTDB lineage: Bacteria > Actinomycetota > Actinomycetes > Actinomycetales > Microbacteriaceae > Cryobacterium. The sequence goes on along the minus strand of DATISQ010000356.1, from coordinate 392 downwards.
CTGTAGAGGTGTGGCTGGTGCACGGCGATGATCCGGCCGCTGCCGACCACCGTGCGGGCGGCGGACAGCGCCGCGGCCACCTCGGTGGGGTGGTGGGCGTAGTCGTCGTAGACGCTGACCCCGCCCACGGTGCCGTGCAGTTCGAACCGTCGCTCGGTGCCGCCGAACTCCGCGACGGCGGCCAGGGACGCCTCCGGGTCGAAGCCGAGGCCGACGAGCACGGCGAACGCGCCGGCGGCGTTGATGGCGTTGTGCCGGCCCGGAATCCGGAGCGTCGCGAAGTAGTCGTTCCCAGCCCAGGCCACGCCGAAGCGCACCGGTCCGTCGGTGACGACCGAGTGCACGCGCACGTCGGCCGCGGCATCCTCGCCGAAGGTGATGACCCGTTTGCC
>DATISQ010000355.1:0-10328 GCA_035581905.1 Cryobacterium sp. | reverse complement strand
GGACTTCCTCAAGTAGTGCCGTTCGCAGCGACATCCCCGAGGGCAGCGAGATGAGTGATTCGGGCGTGCCCGAGGCCGGCGGCCTCGCGGAGCGATTGACCGCCGTTCAGGGTGGGATCGCGGCCGCGGCCGCCGCCGCCGGGCGCGACCCGGCGGAGCTCACGACGATCGTCGTGACCAAGTTCCAGCCCGTCTCGCTGCTCGAGGAACTCGCCGCCCTTGGCGTGCGGGACTTCGGCGAAAGCCGGCACCAGGAAGCGCAGGCCAAGGCCTCCGCCCTTGTCGATCTCGACCTCACCTGGCATTTCGTGGGCCAGGTGCAGGGAAAGAAGGCCAGGCAGGTGCGCGCCTACGCCGATGTCATCCACTCCGTCGATCGCGGATCGCTGGTCGATGCGCTCTGTTCGGACGAATCGGTCGTCGACTGCTTCGTGCAGGTGAACCTGACCGACGATCCCGCTCGCGGCGGAGCAGCCCCGGGGGAGCTGCCCGGGCTCGTCGAGCGGGTGCTCTCCACGGCCGGACTGCGGCTGCTCGGGCTGATGGCGGTGGCGCCACTCGGCGCCGAACCGCGCCGGGCCTTCGCCCGGGTGAGGGAACTGGGCGAGCAGATCCAGACGCTCGCGCCGACCGCGAAATCCCTGTCGATGGGCATGTCGGAGGACTACGCGGAGGCGATCATCGAAGGGGCGACACACCTTCGAATTGGCACAGCAATCACCGGGAATCGCCCGGTATCCGGTTAATCTGAATAAGTAGAATCACCAACACGGAGGTCGAGATGTCCAACCCGCTCAAGAAAACCATGGTTTACCTGGGTCTGGCAGACGAGGAACTCGAGTACGAGGCGCCGACTGCAGCGCCCGCGTCGACGGCCCCTCACTCGACGGCGTCGACCGCTGCGGCGGCGAAAGCCGCGGCTCCGCACGCCGCCCCGAATTCCTCACACGCCGCGTCGACCGCTTCGTCGTCGCACTCCGCCGGCGCATCCGCCTCGGCCGGTCGCGCACCGGTGACCCCGCTGCGCAAGACCTCCGCTCCCAAGAATGTGGCTGCCTCAGACATGAATGAAATCCTCACCGTCCACCCGCGCCAGTACAAGGATGCCCAGGTGATCGCGGAGTCCTTCCGCGATGGAATCCCGGTCATCATCAACCTGTCCCAGATGAGCGACGCCGACGCGCGCCGCCTGATCGACTTCGCCAGCGGGCTGTCCCAGGGTCTGTACGGCAAGATCGAGCGCGTCACGGCCAAGGTCTTCCTGCTCTCCCCGTCCCACGTTGTCGTGTCCGGCGATAATGCCGCGGAGGACTCCGACGCCGAGGCGTCCTTCTTCGCGCAGTCGTAGTCACCGCCGTGAACGTCGTCAGCCTGATCGGTGTGATCGCCTACTACATCCTCCTGCTCTACTTCTTCGTCATGTGGGGTCGGTTCATCATCGACCTCGTTCGCAGCGTCAACCGGTCCTGGCGGCCGCAGGGATTCCTGCTCGTCGTGATCGAGTTGGCGTATTCCCTGACCGACCCCCCGATCAAGTTCTTCCGGCGGCTCCTGCCGCCGCTTCGGGTCGGTCCGATCGCCTTCGACTTCGGCTGGAGCATCACCATGCTCTGCGTCATCGTCGCCATGTCGATCACGGGAATCATGCGCTGACCGATTCCTCTCGCCCCGAACTTGGCATGTATCCTTGTCCGACGGCGAACTGGACTGACGCGGTCCGACTACACCTCGGACCTTGGTAGCGTTGGTTGAACGCAATCAGAATGTTCGCAACTCTAGTTTTAAGGGTGGAAAGCCATGGCGCTAACTCCGGAAGATGTAGTCAACAAGCGGTTCCAGTCGACTAAGTTTCGTGAAGGATACGATCAGGACGAGGTCGATGACTTCCTCGACGAGGTCGTCGTTGAACTTCGCCGACTTACCGCAGAGAACGAGGAGCTCAAGGCCCGCGTCAGCTCCGGTGGCGCAGCCGAGCCGGCTGTCGCAGCCGAGGCCGCACCGGCACCCGAGGTCGTCGCGGAGCCCGTCGCCGTCGCCGCTCCGGTTGCCGCCGAGCCCATCGACGAGACCGCCGGCACGACCAACCTCCTTCAGCTGGCTCGTCGCCTGCACGAGGAGCACGTCAAGGAGGGCGCCGAGAAGCGCGATGCGCTCATCGCCGAAGGCCACGCCACCGCAGCCCGTCTCGTTGCCGAGGCCGAGGCCAAGCAGCGCGCGCAGCTCACCATTCTCGACCAGGAGCGTTCCGTCCTCGAGACCAAGATCGATGACCTGCGCACCTTCGAGCGCGAGTACCGCCAGAAGCTGAAAAGCTACATCGAGACCCAGCTGCACGACCTCGACGCCGCGTCGCCGGTCGAGTCGAGCAACGCCTCGAAGTCGAGCTTCCAGAGCTTTGGCGCCTAAGGTTCGAACGAAGAAGCGCCCCGCTGCGTTGATCCTCCTGGCCTTCGTGGCCCTGGGGATCTACGCACTGGATCAGATCAGCAAGTACCTCGTCGTCAGCACGCTGGCCGAGGGTGACATCGTCCGGGTTCTGGGTGACGTGCTGCAAATGCACTTCGTCCGGAACCCGGGCGCTGCCTTTTCCATGGCCGCCGGCATGACCTGGATCTTCTCCATCATCGCCGTGATCGTGGTGGTCCTCATCGTCTGGTTCGCCGGGCGCATCCGTTCTCTGGCCTGGTCTCTGGTGTTCGGGCTCCTGCTCGGCGGCGTGCTCGGCAACCTGACCGACCGGCTGCTGCGGGAGCCGTCCTTCGGACTCGGTCACGTGATCGACTTCATCTCCACGCCGTGGCTGATCCCCGCCATCTACAACGTCGCCGACATGGCGATCGTGTCGAGCATGATCATCTTCATGTACCTGACCATCCGCGGGATCGGCCTCGACGGCCGCCGCGCCGACGCCACGGACCCGTCCGAGTCCGCCCCCACCCAGATAGCACCCTGATTCTCGCCATGGAAACACGCTCCCTTCCCCTGCCGGACGGACTCGCCGGAGTTCGGGCCGACGCCGGCATTGCCAAGCTCCTGGGCTTCTCCCGCAGTTTCGCGGCGGAGGTCTGCGAGGCCGGCGGGGTCACGCTCGACGGGGTCGTGGTCGGCAAGTCCGACCGCCTGCACGGCGGGGCGTGGCTGGAGGTCGCCTGGCAGCCCCGGGAGGCGCTGGCGATCGTGCCCATCCCCGTGCCGGATCTCACGATCGTGCACGACGATGAGAGCATCGTGGTCATCAACAAGCCGTCCGGGGTGGCCGCGCATCCGAGTGTGGGCTGGACCGGTCCCACCGTGGTCGGCGCGCTCTCCGCGGCCGGCTACCGCATCGCGACGTCCGGGGCGAGCGAGCGGGCCGGGATCGTGCACCGCCTCGACGTGGGCACCAGCGGCCTGATGGTGGTCGCGAAATCGGAGACCGCGTACACGGCGCTCAAGCGGGCCTTCCACGACCGGGAGGTCGAGAAGATCTACCACTCCGTCGTGCAGGGCCACCCCGATCCGAGCACGGGCACGATCGACGCCCCGATCGGGCGCCATCCGCGGTCGGACTGGAAGTTCGCGGTCATCGCGGGCGGCAAGGATTCGGTCACCCACTACGAGACGCTCGAGGCATTCCCCTCGGCATCGCTGGTAGAGGTGCACCTGGAGACGGGGCGCACCCACCAGATCCGGGTGCACATGGCCGCCCAGCGGCATCCGTGCGTCGGCGACGCCATGTACGGTGCCGACCCGTCCATCACGGCGCGCCTCGGCCTGACCCGGCAGTGGCTGCACGCGAAGCAACTCGCGTTCCACCACCCGGACACCCGGGAATGGGTCACGTTCACCACCGACTACCCGGCCGATCTCTCGCACGCCCTCGACGTGCTGCGTGATCTCTAGCCTGTAGCGCCACATTCCAACACCTCGGAGCCGCTTTGTCCTCTCAGAATAAGTCGGGTGGGTCGAAGGATAACTTCGTGCACCTGCACGTACACAGCGAGTACTCGATGCTCGACGGCGCCGCCCGAGTGAAGCCGTTGATCAACGCAGCCCTCGAGCAGGGGATGCCGGCGGTCGCCATCACCGACCACGGCAACGTGTTCGGCGCGTTCGATTTCTGGCGAACCGCCACCGAGGCCGGCATCAAGCCGATCATCGGAACCGAGGCGTACATCACCCCCGGAACCGACCGGCGGGACAAGACCCGGGTGCGCTGGGGCACCAGCGGCCAGAACCGCGACGACGTCGGTGGCGCCGGTTCGTACACGCACATGACGCTGCTCTCCGAGACCACGGCGGGTATGCACAACCTGTTCCGGTTGTCGTCCAAGGCCAGCCTCGAGGGCTACTACTTCAAGCCCCGCATGGACCGTGAGTTGCTCGCCCAGTTCTCCACCGGGCTGATCGGCACGACCGGCTGCGTCGGCGGCGAGGTGCAGACCCGACTGCGGCTCGGGCAGTACGACGAGGCGAAGAAGGCCGCCGGGGAATTCCAGGACATCTTCGGCAAGGAGAACTTCTTCTGCGAGATCATGGACCACGGCATCGACATCGAGCGCCGCACCATGACCGACCTGCTCAAACTCGCCGGCGAGTTGAAGATGCCGCTCGTGGCCAGCAACGACCTGCACTACACCCACGCCCACGACGCGACGGCGCACGCCGCCCTGCTCTGCGTGCAGTCCGCCTCGACCCTCGACGACCCGAACCGGTTCAAATTCGATTCGAACGAGTTCTACCTGAAGACCGCCGCGCAGATGCGGCACCTCTTCCGCGACCACCCGGAATCCTGCGACAACACGCTGCTGATCGCTGAGCGCTGCCAGGTGGAGTTCAACACCAAGGCGAACTACATGCCCCGGTTCCCCTGCCCGGAGGGCGAGAACGAGGAGAGCTGGTTCGTCAAGGAGAACGAGATCGGGCTGGCCAAACGGTACCCGAACGGCATCCCGGACGAGGTGCGCAAACGCGCCGACTACGAGATCGGCATCATCATCCAGATGGGGTTCCCCGGCTACTTCCTCGTCGTGGCCGACTTCATCATGTGGGCCAGGCAGCAGGGCATCCGGGTGGGTCCCGGCCGCGGTTCGGGCGCCGGCTCGATGGTCGCCTACGCCATGGGCATCACCGACCTCGACCCGCTCGTGCACGGGCTGATCTTCGAACGGTTCCTGAACCCCGACCGCGTGTCCATGCCCGACTTCGACGTCGACTTCGACGAGCGCCGCCGCGGCGAGGTCATCCACTACGTGACCGAGAAATACGGCGAGGAACGCGTCGCCCAGATCGTCACCTACGGCACGATCAAAGCCAAGCAGGCCCTCAAGGACGCGTCCCGGGTTCTCGGCTTCCCCTTCGGCATGGGCGACAAGCTCACCAAGGCCATGCCGCCGGCCATCATGGGCAAGGACGTGCCGCTGACCGGCATGTTCGACAAGGACCACCCGCGCTACCGCGAGGCCGCCGATTTCCGCGCCGTGATCGAGTCCGACCCCGAGGCCCGCACCGTCTTCGACACCGCCCTCGGCCTGGAGAACCTCAAGCGCCAGTGGGGCGTGCACGCGGCCGGCGTCATCATGAGTTCCGACCCTTTGATCGACATCATCCCGATCATGAAGCGCGAAGCGGACGGCCAGATCGTCACACAGTTCGACTACCCGGCCTCCGAGGCCCTCGGACTGATCAAGATGGACTTTCTGGGGCTGCGCAACCTCACCATCATCGATGACACCCTCGACAACATCGCCGTGAACCGCGGGCACCGGCCGGTGCTCGAAGAACTCGGCCTCGAAGACCCGGCCGCTTACGAACTGCTCGCCCGCGGCGACACGCTCGGCGTGTTCCAGCTCGACGGCGGGCCCATGCGTTCGCTGTTGCGCCTGATGAAGCCCGACAACTTCGAAGACATCTCGGCCGTCATCGCCCTGTACCGGCCCGGCCCCATGGGGGCCAACTCGCACACCAACTACGCGCTGCGGAAGACCGGCCAGCAGGAGATCATCCCGATCCACCCGGAACTCGAGGAGGCGCTGGCGGACGTCATCGGCACCACCTACGGCCTGATCGTGTACCAGGAGCAGGTCATGTCGATCGCGCAGAAGCTGGCCGGGTTCTCCCTCGGCCAGGCCGACCTGCTGCGCCGCGCGATGGGCAAGAAGAAGAAGTCCGAGCTGGACAAGCAGTTCGAGGGCTTCTCCGGCGGCATGGTCGCCAACGGGTACTCCATGGAGGCGGTGAAGACCGTCTGGGACATCCTGCTGCCGTTCTCCGACTACGCCTTCAACAAGGCGCACTCGGCCGCCTACGGGGTGCTCTCCTACTGGACCGCCTACCTCAAGGCCAAATACCCGGCCGAGTACATGGCCGCGTTGCTGACCAGCGTCGGCGACTCCCGCGACAAGCTCGCGCTGTACCTGAACGAGTGCCGCCGGATGGGCATCCAGGTTCTGCCGCCGGACGTGAACGAATCGATCGGCTACTTCGCGGCCGTGGGCACGGACATCCGTTTCGGCCTCGGCGCGGTGCGCAACGTGGGTTTCAACGTGGTCGACGCGATCCGCACGGCCCGCACCGAGAAGGGCGCCTTCGAGTCGTTCCACGACTTCCTGCGCAAGGTGCCGATCCCGGTGGCCAACAAGCGCACGGTGGAGTCCCTGATCAAGGCCGGCGCCTTCGACTCGCTCGGCGCGACCCGCCGGGCCATGTTCGAGATCCACGAGGCCGCGGTCGAATCCGCCGTCAAGATCAAGCGCGACGAGCAGCACGGCATGGTCGGCTTCGACTTCGACAGCCTGTTCGACGACCCGCAGGAGACCGAGCAGGTTCCGGACCGTCCCGAGTGGAGCAAGAAGGAGAAGCTCGCGCTCGAACGCGACATGCTCGGGCTGTACGTCTCCGACCATCCGCTGGCCGGGCTCGAGATCCCGCTGGCCAAGCACGCCAGCACGACCATCGTGGACCTGGTCGGCTCGGAACAGACCCAGGATGCCGACACCGTCACGATCGCCGGACTGATCACCAGCGTGCAGCACCGGATCGCGAAGAAGTCGGGCAACCAGTACGGCATCATCCAGGTCGAGGACTTCGGCGGCGAGATCGCCGTGATGTTCATGGGCAAGGCCTACCAGGAGTTCTCACCCGACCTGATCAGCGACGCGGTCGTGGTCGTGCGGGGGCGGGTGAGCATGCGCGACGACGGGATGAACCTGCACGCGTACAGCATCTTCGCGCCCGAGCTCGGCCAGGCCTCCGACACCGGCACCCTGACCGTCACGCTGGCGGAATCACGGGCCACGACCGACACCGTGACGGCGCTGGGCGAAGTCATCACCCGCCACCTCGGCACCTCTGAGGTGCGGCTCAAACTGGTGAAGGGACACACGGCCCGGGTGTTCGAGCTGCCCCACCAGGTGAAGATCAGCGCCGACCTGTTCGGGGAGCTCAAGAGCCTGCTCGGGCCGAACTGCCTGACCGAGCTGTACCGGGAGATTCTTGGTCAGGGGTGGGCGACGTAGGCCGCGAGGTGCCGGCCGGTGAGGGTGGAACGGTCGGCGACGAGGTCGGCCGGCGTGCCCTGGAAGACGATCCGGCCGCCGTCGTGGCCGGCGCCGGGGCCGAGATCGATGATCCAGTCGGCATGAGCCATGACCGCCTGGTGGTGTTCGACGACGATGACCGACTTGCCGGAGTCGACGAGCCGGTCGAGCAGGCCGAGGAGCTGCTCGACGTCGGCGAGGTGGAGTCCGGTGGTCGGCTCGTCGAGCACGTAGACGCCGCCCGTCTCGGCCAGATGGGTGGCCAGTTTGAGTCGTTGTCGTTCGCCTCCCGAGAGCGTCGTGAGCGGCTGGCCGAGGCTGAGATAGCCGAGCCCGACATCGGCGAGCCCGCCCAGGATGGTGTGGGCAGCCGGCGTGCGCGCCTCGCCGGCACCGAAGAACTCCCGGGACTCGCTCACCGACATCGCGAGCACCTCGCTGATATCGCGGCCGCCGAGACGGTAGTCCAGCACGGATGCCTCGAACCGCTTCCCCTCGCAGACCTCGCAGGTGGTCGCGACGCCCGCCATCATGCCCAGGTCGGTGTAGACGACGCCGGCGCCGTTGCAGTTGGGGCAGGCGCCCTCGGAGTTGGAGCTGAACAGAGCCGGCTTCACGCCGTTGGCCTTCGCGAAGGCCTTGCGGATCGGTTCGAGCATTCCCGTGTACGTCGCCGGGTTGCTCCGCCGGGAGCCGCGGATGCCGCCCTGGTCGATCGACACCACACCCGCGCCGGCGGGGATCGACCCGTGCACCAGGGAGCTCTTCCCGGAGCCCGCGACACCCGTCATCACGACCAGCACCCCGAGCGGGATGTCCACGTCCACATCCTTGAGGTTGTTCGTGGTCGCGCCGCGAATCTCCAGCGTGCCGGTGGGCGTTCGCACCGCGGGCTTGAGCGCGGCGCGATAGTCGAAGTGGCGACCGGTGAGGGTGCCGCTGGCGCGGAGCCCCTCCACGGTGCCCTCGAAGCAGACCGTTCCACCCGCCGCACCGGCTCCGGGGCCGAGATCGACGACGTGGTCGGCGATCACGATCGCCTCCGGCTTGTGCTCCACGACGAGCACCGTGTTGCCCTTGTCCCGCAGCTGCAGCAGCAGCTTGTTCATCCGTTCGATGTCATGGGGGTGCAGCCCGATGGTGGGCTCGTCGAAGACGTACGTGACGTCGGTGAGCGAGGATCCCAGGTGACGGATCATCTTGGTGCGCTGCGCCTCGCCGCCGGACAACGTGCCGGCCGGCCGGTCGAGCGAGAGGTAACCCAGCCCGATCTCCACGAACGAGTCGAGGATCTGGCGCAGCGCCTGCGTCAGCGGGGCCACCGAAGGTTCGTCCAGACGGCGAACCCAACCGGCCAGGTCGCTGATCTGCTGGGAGCAGGCGTCGGCGATGCTGACCCCCGAGATCTTCGACGAGCGAGCCGCCTCGCTGAGGCGGGTGCCGCCGCACTCGGGGCAGGTCGCGAAGGTGACCGCACGCTGCACGAATGCGCGGATGTGCGGCTGCAGCGCGTCGACGTCCTTGGACAGGAACGATTTCTGCATCTGCGGGATGAGACCGAGGTAGGTCAGATTGATCCCCTCGACCTTGATCCTGGTCGGTTCCTTGTAGAGCAGGTCGTCCAGTTCCTGTGACGTGTACTCGCCAATCGGCTTATCCGGGTCGAACCAGCCGCAGCCGCGGAAGATGCGGCCGTACCAGCCATCCATCGTGTAACCGGGAATCGTGAGCGCGCCCTCGTTGAGCGACCGGGACTCGTCGTACAGTGCGGAGCGGTCGATGTCGTTGACGGTGCCCATTCCCTCGCAGCGCGGACACATGCCGCCGGTGATGCTGAAGCTGCGCCGCTCTTTCACGGTTTTCCCGGCGCGCTCGAGCGTGACCGCCCCGGCACCGCTGATCGAGGCGACGTTGAACGAAAACGCCTGGGGCGATCCGATCTGCGGCTGTCCGAGCCGGCTGAAGAGGATGCGCAGCATGGCGTTGGCGTCGGTGGCGGTGCCGACCGTGGAGCGGGAGTTGGCGCCCATCCGCTCCTGGTCGACGATGATGGCCGTGGTCAGCCCGTCCAGCACGTCGACCTCGGGCCGCGCGAGCGTTTGCATGAAACCCTGCACGAAGGTGCTGTACGTCTCGTTGATCAGGCGCTGAGACTCCGCGGCGATGGTGCCGAACACCAGCGAACTCTTCCCCGAGCCGGAGACCCCGGTGAAGACCGTCAGTCGGCGCTTGGGGAGGTCGAGGGTGACGTCCCTGAGGTTGTTCACGCGCGCGCCCTGCACCCGGATCCGGTCATGGCTGTCGGCGGTGTGCAGCGCAGGCGTGGTGGTGCTCGGGGCGCTACTCAGGTCCGCGCTCATCGGGTCTCCCTCGGTTCGGCCGGGGTGCACCGTGCTCTCCCGGGTCATCGCCTGGCTCGAGTCAACCAGCTTCGACGGCACCCGTGGCAAGCGGCTCGGTCGGCCACCAGGTCGTGCCTGAGTTCAGTGTCGGTTAATTCGGGTCAGGCCGCAAGCGCGCAGAGAGGACCAGAATTACTTTCGATTTCACTAGCTATTTCAGGTGAGCATCTCTCGACTTTACGTTCGAGACAAGCTAGAATTGCCTCGTGACCAACCTCCTGGAACACCCCGCAGCGGATGCCGCGCCCGGCTCGTCCGGTGCGGCCCAGGCGGTCGCGGAGCTGCAGGCTCTCGCGGCCGGGCTCGGGGAATCGCTCCACTGTTCGGCGGTGCGCGGCTTCGACGACGACGGGCTGCTGCAGGTGACCACCGCGGTCGAGGTCCTCGGCCGGCGGGTGGACGCGTTGCG
>DATISQ010000354.1:0-2298 GCA_035581905.1 Cryobacterium sp. | reverse complement strand
GGAGACGACTTTGCCACCAGAGAACTCAGCTTTCTATGCTCATGCTCATGCCCGCGCCGAGGCGCGGGCATGGAGAGGGATTGGTTACGCGTCGCCCTTTTTGGGCTCGTCGTCGGAGTCGGCAACGCGCTGGCCGAAGTCGGGTTCGCCCATGACGGCGGCGCCGTCCTGGTTCAGCTCGGCGACGCCGCCTTCTTCGGGCTCCGCCACGATCGGCTCGACGACGCGGGCGATGGTCTGACGGTGCAGCTGCACGACGGTTCCGGGGGCAATCTCGAGGGCGACCTTGTTCGCCTCCTCGTCAATCGCGAGGATGGTTCCGTACATGCCGAAGTTGGTCATGACCTCGGCACCGACGACCATCTGAGACTGCAGGGCAGCCAGGTCTTTCTGTCGCTTGCGGCTGTTGCGGAACATGAAGAACACCAGCGCCGCGAGAACGGCGAGCATGACGAGAGTCAACGGATCCATAAAACTGTGAGACCTTCCGGTTGCGGCGCGAGCGCCGAAGTCTGTGCGGTCGGTTCGGAGGGGAACCAACACGAATGGTTCCAGGCGAACCAACTCAAATTATAGGTCATCCAGCAATAGGGGGGCTGGCGGCCCGCCAGACAGAGGGGCGGCGAGACCGAAATGCCGCCAGGCCTCCGCGGTCGCCACCCGGCCGCGCGGAGTGCGCATCAGGAAGCCGATCCGCACCAGGAACGGCTCCACGACTGCCTCGATGGTCTCGGATTCCTCCCCCACGGACACCGCGAGAGTGTTCAGGCCCACCGGCCCTCCCCCGAAACGGGTCAGGATGATGCGCATCACCTCCCGGTCCAGCCGATCCAGGCCGATGGCGTCGACGTCGTAGAGTTCCAGTGCCGCGTGCACAGCGGCAACATCGGCGTCTCCGCCGTGCACCAGCGCGTAGTCCCGCACCCGTCGGAGCAGGCGGTTCGCGATTCGGGGTGTGCCGCGGCACCGCCCGGCGATCTCGGCGATGGCCTCCGTGTTGATCACCAGGTCGAGCAGTTTGGCCGCACGCCCGAGCACCTGCTCGAGTTCGTGATCGGCGTAGAACTCGAGGTGGGCGGTGAAGCCGAACCGGTCGCGCAGCGGGTTGGGCAGCAGCCCGGACCGGGTCGTGGCGCCCACCAGGGTGAACGGTGCGAGGTCCAGCGGGACGGAAGTGGCCCCGGCGCCCTTGCCGACCATGATGTCGATGCGGAAGTCTTCCATCGCCAGGTAGAGCATCTCCTCGGCGGAGCGGGCCATGCGGTGGATCTCGTCGATGAACAGCACTTCGCCGGGCACCAGCGACGAGAGCACCGCCGCCAGATCGCCGGCGTGCTGGATGGCCGGGCCGCTGGACATCCGCAGCGGCCGGTTGCCCTCGTAGGCGATGATCATGGCCAGGGTGGTCTTGCCGAGTCCGGGTGGGCCGGCCAGCAGGATGTGGTCGGGGGTGCGACTCTGCATGGTGGCGGCCGTGAGGAGCAGTTGGAGCTGCCCGCGCACCTTCTGCTGGCCGACGAACTCGCCCAGGCTGCGCGGGCGGAGGGCACCCTCGAAGGCCAGCTCCGCGTCGCCGTCGAGAACGGGGTTGGTCAGCTCCACGCCGGGGTCGCCGGCCAGGCCGTGGCCGACGCTCACGCGCGACGCTCCGATGCCTGCTGGGCCGGGCCGAGTCTGGCGAGCACGAGGCGCAGGAGAGCGGCGACGCCCACCTGCTCGGGGTCGAGCGTCTCGGCAAGCGTCTCGTCGACGGCCTGGGCGGCCACCTTCTCCGACCAGCCGAGCCCGATCAGGGCGGCCTGCACGTTTGCCGACGCGCTGGTCGGTGCCGGGCGGGCGGATGCCGCGGCCGTGGTGGTCACGAACACCTTGCCGGCCAGGGACAACACGATGAGTTTCGCCGTTTTCGGCCCGATGCCGCTGACCTTGCGGAACGCACCGTCGTCCTCCGCCGAGACGGCCAGGGCGATCTCGCCGGGGCTGAGCACCGCGAGCACACCGAGGGCCGATTTCGGCCCGACGCCGGTGACGCCGACCAGAAGTTCGAAGACCTCGAGTTCGTCGGCGGACGGAAATCCGAACAGGGTGAGCGAGTCCTCCCGCACGATGAGCGTGGTGGAGAGGCGCGCCTCCGTGCCGACGCGCAGAGAGAGGGCAGTGGCCGGGGTGACCTGAACGGCCAGACCGACTCCCCCGACCTCGATCACGGCCGCGGAACCCACGGCAGACAGGACAAGGCCACGAACGGAAGCAATCACCGCTTCAGACTACGGGGCACCGGCGACACTGCGCTGCGCT
>DATISQ010000353.1:0-6705 GCA_035581905.1 Cryobacterium sp. | reverse complement strand
CAGCGAGGGCGAAGTCAGTGCGGTTTGATTTGGCACTTATTGTTTTGCAGAGATCGTTTACGAGATAACCCTGCATCCTCGACCCGCTTCTCATAATTGCGCAGGCAATGTCGAAACCGATCATCCCCATGTGCACTCACTGCCGCCGGAGCGGCATTCAAGTGGGTTACTGTCACACGCTGTTGAGTTGTCAATCTACTGGGTGTCGCTCTGCACGGCCCAACCAGAACGATTGTTGGTGCAGCCCCTTAGTTTACAACACACCGTGGGTGAAAGGCTAGTCGCCCAGGTTCTTGCGGGCGGAGATGGCCCGGTCAGACTCGCGCTTGTCCTGGCGTTCGCGCAGCGTCTGGCGCTTGTCGTATTCCTTCTTGCCCTTGGCGACCGCGATCTCCACCTTGGCATTGCCGTTCTTGAAGTACAGCCGCAGCGGAACGAGCGTGTAGCCGCCCTCTTTCGTCTTGTGGCTGATCTTGATGATCTCCTGCTTGTGCATCAGCAGTTTGCGCTTGCGCCGCGGCGGGTGGTTCGTCCACGTGCCGGCGACGTATTCCTGGATGTGGACGGCGTCGAGCCAGATCTCGCCGTTCTCGATGAAGGCGTAGCCGTCGACGAGCGACGCCCGGCCGGCCCGGAGGGACTTCACCTCGGTGCCACTGAGCACCATTCCGGCCTCGTAGGTCTCCTCGATGAGGTAATCGTGGCGTGCCTTGCGATTGGTCGATACGACCTTTTCGCCTATTTCCCTGGGCACGGCATGCTCCTCAACTCGGTGTGTGTTCGGGCGTCTGCCGACCAGCCCATCAGTCTAGCGCGCGCGGGCGGCGGATCAGCGGAGTGGGTCAGACCTTCAGATAGCGCGTGATGGCGAATTGTGCCGAGAACGCCGCCAGCACCGCGCCGAGGACCAACAGGATCGGAACCACCACCACGGCGTCTTGCATGCCCACGAGCGAGAAGTTGGTCAGGCGGTCACCCAGGTACCCCTGCACGAACCAGAACACGAGGCCGAGAACGGCGCCTCCCGCCAACAGGGATCCCAGCAGGGCCGCGAAGACCCCCTCCAGGATGAAGGGCGTTTGAATGAACCGGTTGGATGCCCCGACCAGCCTCATGATGCCCAGCTCGCGCCGCCTGGAGAACGCGGAGAGACGGATGGTGGTGGCGATCAGCAGGGCCGCCGCCACGAGCATCAACGAGGCGATGCCGATCGCGGTGTAGCTGGCCACGTTGAGCACGGAGAAGATCTGATCCAGGTACTTGCGTTGGTCCGCGACGTTCTCCACGCCGGCGATGCCGGACAGACCTTCCACGAGCACATCCGATTGGGAGGGGTCGTCGAGGTTGACCCAGAACGTCTCGTTCAGCTGGTCCGCGGTGACGTAGTCGACGACCGGGTTGTCGGCGAACTGCTTCTTGAAGTTCTCGAAGGCCTGGTCGTGGGTCTCGAAGTAGAACTTGTCGATGAACGGGGACAGGGTCGGCGATTCGAGCTGGGCCTTGACCGTGTCGATCTGTTCGGGGGTGGCCTCGCCGGCCGTGCACGTCTCGCCCGAGGAGATGGCGGTGCACATGTAGATGCCCACCTGGGCGCGGTCGTACCAGAAGTTCTTCATCTGGCCGATCTGCATCTGCATCAGGATCGCCGCGCCGACGAAGGTCAGCGAGATGAACGTGACGAGCACCACGGAGACGACCATGGAAGCATTGCGGCGCAGGCCGTTGGCGGCTTCGGAGAGCACGAGTCCGAGTCTCATCGGGTGGGCCCTACATTCTGTTCGCCGGTCTGGTCCGGTTTCTCGCCCGGCGCGCGCAGCCCGAGCTTCTCGGCCAGGGTCAGTTGCTCGGGCACGTCGTGCTGGGTGATCGGAACGACCGGGCGGGTCATCGCCCGGCTGAGGTCGCTCATGGGAGCGTCGGCGACGGCATCCGTCTCTGGTTCTGTTTCTGCTTCTGGTTCCTCGGCCGATCCGTCGTCCAGGGGTGCCGGTACGGCCGGGCTCTCCGCGACGAAGAACGGGGCCGCAGCCGGGGCACGAACTGGCACCGCGGGGAAGGTGAGCGGAGGATGGTCGGCCGGCAGGACCTCGTCCGAGGGAACGGCAGCAGGAGCGGAGGCCGGAGCGGAAGCCGAAGCGGCAGCCGGAGCGGAGGCCGGGTCGGCAGCAGCAGGAGCAGCCGCCGGGGCGAACGCAGAGGCCGGGGCCGCAGTTCTCGGCGCTACCCCTGACGTGCCGCTGGGCGCCGACGGGGCGGAGCGACGCCCGGTGCCGGCCGTGGTGGTGGGGATGGCCGCGGTGGCATAGCCGCCCTGGCGTTCGTCACGCACGATGCGCCCGCCGACGAGTTCGATCACGCGGCGCTGCATCTGATCGACGATGCCGGCCTCATGGGTGGCCATGATCACGGTCGTGCCGCCGGCGTTGATGCGCTCCAGCAGGGCCATGATGCCGGCGCTGGTGGTGGGGTCGAGGTTTCCGGTGGGCTCGTCGGCCAGCAGGATCTGCGGCTTGTTGACGATGGCGCGGGCGATGGCCACACGCTGCTGCTCACCGCCGGAGAGTTCGTGCGGCAGGCGCTGTGCCTTCTCGGCCAGTCCGACCATCTCGAGGGTGTCGGGCACCGCCTGCTGAATGAAGCCGCGCGACTTGCCGATCACCTGCAGGCTGAACGCGACGTTGTCGAAGACGCTCTTGTTCGGCAGCAGGCGGAAGTCCTGGAAGACGACGCCCATGTTGCGGCGGAAGTAGGGCACCTTGCGGTTGGAGATCGACCGCAGGTCATGTCCGAGCACGTGAATGCTGCCGCTGGTGGGCCGGTCTTCCTTCAGCACAAGGCGGAGGCAGGTCGATTTTCCCGAGCCGGACGCACCGACGAGAAAGACGAACTCTCCGCGCAGCACCTCGACGCTGATGGCGTCCAATGCCGGTCGGTTCGTTCCCGGATACTTCTTGGTGATGGTGTCAAAACGGATCATGGCCCCTTGAGCCTAGGCAGGCATCCTGATAATTCCTACTCCGACATACCTATCCGCCGACCGGACCCGCAGATCGAGGCTCTAATCCTGCGGTGCCTGCTTGCGCCAGCGGATGCCTGCGGCGATGAAACCGTCGAGGTCACCGTCGAACACCTGGCTGGGATTGTTGACCTCGTAGTTGGTGCGCAGGTCCTTCACCATTTGGTAGGGCGCGAGCACGTAGCTGCGCATCTGGTCGCCCCAGCTGGCCGTGATGACCCCGGCCAGCTCCTTCTTGGTGGCGGCTTCCTGTTCGCGCTGCAACAGCAGCAGCCGGGACTGCAGCACCCGCATGGCGGCGGCACGGTTCTGGATCTGGCTTTTCTCGTTCTGGCAGCTCACCACCGTGCCCGTGGGGAGGTGGGTGATGCGCACGGCGGAGTCGGTGGTGTTCACGGACTGGCCGCCGGGGCCGCTGGAGCGGAAGACGTCGACCCGGATGTCGTTCTCGGGCACCTCGATCGACTCGGTCTGCTCGATCAACGGCACCACCTCCACGGCGGCGAAGGAGGTCTGGCGCTTGCCGGCCGAATTGAACGGGCTCATCCGCACGAGGCGATGGGTGCCGGCCTCCACGCTCAGTGTGCCGAAGGCGTAGGGCGCGTCCACCTGGATGGTCGCGCTCTTGATGCCCGCCTCTTCGGCGTAGCCCACGTCGAGCACCTGCACGGGGTAGTCGTGCTGCTCGGCCCAGCGCAGGTACATGCGCAGGAGCATCTCGGCGAAGTCGGCCGCGTCGACGCCGCCGGCGCCGGAACGGATGGTGATGACCGCTGGTCGCACATCGAATTCGCCGTTGAGCAGGGTGTGCACCTCGAGATCGCCGAGCACCTTCGTGATGCTCGAGAGTTCCGCGGTGGCCTCGTCGGCCGATTCCTGGTCCCCTTCGGCGTTGGCGAGCTCCACCAGAACCTCGAGGTCGTCCAGCCGGGACTCGATGCTTTCGATGCGGGCCAGCTCCGACTGGCGGTGGCTCAGCTGGCTGGTCACCTTCTGCGCGTGGTCGGAATCGTCCCACAGATCGGGCGCACCGGCCTGTTCATTCAGGTCGGCGATATCGGTGCGGAGTCGATCGATATCGATCACCGACCGGATGTCGTCAAACGTGGCCCGCAGTGCGGCGATCTGCTCCGAGAATTCCAGCTCAATCATGTCGGACCCCAGCCTACCGGGCCGCCCCGCGACCGCATCCGTTTTCGGGCCCTCGGAGCAACCGCCGGTCGTTGAGGACCCGGGCCGGGGATAGCATCGAGGAGTCATGAGTGAAGCCGAGCGCCCCTTCAAGATGCGCTCCGTCGCATTCGCCGCGTTCCTGCCGACGCTGCTGTTCTCGATCGGCGAGGGCGCGATCATCCCGCTGATCCCGATCGTGGCCGACGACCTCGGTGCCTCGCTCGCGATCGCCGGGTTCATCGCTGCCATGATCATGGTGGGCGAACTGGCCGGGGACATCCCGAGCGGCTGGGTGGTCGCCCACATCGGCGAGCGCAACGCCATGCTCTGGGCGTCCCTGCTCGCGATCATCGCCGTACTGATCTGCATCGTCGCCCCCAACCCGCTGGTGCTCGGCGTCGGCGTTTTCCTGATCGGCCTGGCCACCGCCGTATTCGCCCTGGCCCGGCACGCGTTCATGACCAGTTACGTGCCGCTGGCCTTCCGGGCGCGGGCGCTGTCCACTCTTGGCGGCATCTTCCGTGCCGGCTGGTTCATCGGCCCGTTCATCGCCGCCGCACTGCTCAGCCTCACCGGCAGCACCGAGTCGGTGTTCTGGGTGTTCGTGGTCTGCTGCCTCGGCGCGGCGGCCATGCTGCTGCTGCTGCCCGATCCGGAGAGCACCTTCGGCGGCGCGCAGCTGGTGCAGGCGCCCGACGGCTCCGTGGTTCCGGCCGGCCGAGAGCTCGCGGCCGAGGAATCCCAGGGGCTGTTCCGCACCATCTGGGGCTACCGGGCGGTGCTGCTGCGCCTGGGTACCGGCGCCGGCCTGGTCGGGGCGATGCGCGCCTCCCGCACGGTGCTGCTCCCGCTCTGGGCGGTCAGCATCGGCATCAGCGTGCCGGACATCGCTCTGATCATCGGCATCGCCGGCGCCGTCGACTTCGCCCTCTTCTACGCCAGCGGCCAGGTCATGGACCGCTTCGGCCGCATGTGGACCGCCATCCCGTCGATGATCGGTCTGGGCACCGGGCACCTCATTCTCGCGTTCACGCACGACCTGCCCAGCAACGTGGAGTGGTTCATCGCCGTGGCCATGATCCTGTCGCTCGCCAACGGTATCGGCAGCGGCCTCCTGATGACGCTCGGCGCCGACCTGGCCCCGAAGAACTCCAGCCCGGCCCCGTTCCTGGGCGCGTGGCGCTTCACCGCCGACCTGGGCGGCGCGGTCGCTCCCCTGGCCGTGGCCGGCCTGACCGCGGTCGCCACCATCTCTATCGCCAGCGGCGTGGTGGGCGTGTTCGGCCTGTTCGGCGCCGTCATCCTGGGCCGCTACATCCCCCGCTACGCGCCCCGCCGCCCCCGCCCGCGTCCCTGAGACGCTGCTCGGACCCGCCACACTCCGCCCCGGGAATAGGCGTCCGACCAAGGGCGTTCAATGGTCGTATGCCCCTCATCGGAGAATACGAGCCCGGCACCCAGCAGTGGGTGCGCGACCAGGTCGACCTGTACGAAGGCTCCGGCGGAACGCAGGGCACCACCCTGCGCGGGATGCCCGTCATCGTGCTGACCACCCTCGGATCCAGGTCGGGCAAGCTGCGCAAGACCCCGCTGATGCGGGTGGAGCACGCGGGCGCCTACGCCGCCATCGCCTCCCTTGGCGGCAGCCCGAAGAACCCCGTCTGGTACGGCAACGTGGTGGCCCACCCGCTCGTCGAGCTGCAGGATGGCCCCGTTCGGCAGGACATGCTGGCCCGGGAAGTCACCGGCACCGAACGCGCCGCGTGGTGGGAACGGGCCGTGGCCGCGTTCCCCGATTACGCCGACTACGAGAAGAAGACCGACCGGGTCATCCCGGTGTTCGTTCTCGAACCCGTTTCCGCCGCCGCTCCTGCCTCCTGACGGTGGCGCGCGGACAATCCCGCGGCCCGCTAGCTCGACCGCATCGTGCCGGCCGGTCTGACGGATGCCGGCGGCAGTGACCTCCGCGCCGGTGACCGCCGGGAGACGAATTCGACGGAGATTTTGCCGATTGGTTCGACGCCGGGCGGCCGGCGACGGATGCTCCGCGCGCCCCGGTCAGGGAATCGCGCCCGCGATGATCTCGAGTTCGGATTTCGGGGTCTCGCGCTGGCTGGCAATGGCCGCCCCGGCTGCCACGCACACCACGAGGATGGCGATCTGCTGCTGCAGCAGGAACGTCTCCCCGAGCACCAGCGCGCCGAACAAAGCCGCGATCACCGGGCCGAAACTGGTGATGATCGCGTAGAGGCGCGGGGTGATGCGGCGCAGGATGTAGGTGTCCAGCGTGTACGGGAACGCCGACGAGAGCACTCCGATGGCGAGCAGCAGCCCAATCACTCCCCAGTTGAGGCTCGACCAGTCGACCGTGAGCAGCGCGAACGGCACCAGCAGCGTCAGGCTCACGACGCTGGCCACAGAGATGCCCTCCAGCCCCGGGAAGGAGACTGCCACCTTGCGGGTCAGTAGGATGTACGCCGCCCACGAGGCCGCCGCGGTCAGGGCGAAGAGGATGC
>DATISQ010000352.1:0-2768 GCA_035581905.1 Cryobacterium sp. | reverse complement strand
CATCGGGGGCCTCGGATCGGTCTGGGGCGCCGTCGCGGGCGCCTTCCTCGTGCAGTTCCTCGGCGAGGGCATGCGCGACGTCATCCCGGCCATCTTCCCCGGTGCCACCGGAGAGGTGCAGTTGCTCGGCTACGGCATCGTGCTGATCCTGGTGATCCTGCTCCTGCCCGGCGGTCTCTATCAGGCGGTGACCACGCTCTGGCAGAAGCTGCCGTTCGGCGGCAAGCGCACTCCCGGCGACGCCCACGCGCCCGCCACGGAGGACGACACGACGATCCCGCAGCTCCCGGCGGTCAGCACCCCGGTCGCGGCCGGTGAGCCGATCCTCGTGCTCGAGGGCCTGACGAAGCGGTATGGCGGCGTCGTCGCCGTCAACGACGTGAGTCTCACCGTGCCGGCCGGCAGCATCCTGGGCCTGATCGGGCCCAACGGCGCGGGGAAGACGACCTGCTTCAATATGATCTCCGGAGCGCTGACCCCGTCCGCGGGCACGGTCACGTTCCTCGGGCAGGTCATCTCCGGCCGCAAGCCGCACGTCGCCGCCGCGCACGGGCTGACCCGCACGTTCCAGAACCTGCAGGTGTTCACCTCGACGGATGTCGTCGGCAACGTGTACATGGGCCGGTACCGCAAGGGCAGCGCGGGTGTCCTCCGCGGAATGCTGGGGCTGCAGGCGGCTGAGCAGAGCAGCCACCGCACCGCGTCCTACGAGATCCTGCAGTCGATGCGACTGACGGATGCCGCGGACGACTCGGCCTCGGACCTGTCGTTCGGCAAGCAGCGCATCATGGAGGTCTGCCGGGCCCTGGCCGCCGAGCCTGCCCTGCTCCTCCTCGACGAGCCGATGGCCGGCCTGTCCGGCACGGAGCGGGAGGTGATGGCCGAGCTGCTGCGGCGGCTGCGGACTGCCGGCCTCACGATCGTGCTCGTCGAGCACGATGTGGCGCAGGTGATGTCCCTCGCCGACCACGTCGCGGTGCTCGACGACGGGGTGCTGATCGCACACGGCGACCCGGAGTCGGTGCGCAACGACCCGGCCGTGGTCGTCGCCTACCTGGGCACGGACCTCGACGAGGCCGAAGCGGAACTGACCGAATTGGAGGAGCACGCATGACGCTGATCGTTTCCGGCCTCGACGCCGGCTATGGGAAGCTCGCGGTGCTGCACGAGGTGAGCTTCGAGGTGGCGCGCGGGGAAATCGTCGCCGTGGTGGGTTCGAACGGGGCCGGAAAGACGACGCTCCTGCGGTCCGTCAGCGGCCTCATCCGGCCCACCGCGGGCAGCGTGACCCTCGAAGGCCGCACGATCACCGGGAAGCCCGCGGAGAAGATGGCCGGCTTCGGCCTGACCCACGTGCCCGAGAACCGGCTGTGCTTCCCGACCCTCTCGGTGCGCGACAACCTGATGCTGGGTGCGTGGACGAAGAAGGGCCACGGCGACGTCGACTCGATCCTCGAGCTGTTCCCCCGACTGCGGACCCGGATGGGGCAGGCCGCCGGGACGCTCTCGGGTGGCGAGCAGCAAATGGTGGCCATCGGGCGCGGCCTCATGGCGAACCCGACGGCGATCATGCTGGACGAGCCGTCCATCGGCCTGGCGCCGAAGGTTGTCGCCGAGATCATGGAGGTGCTCTCCCGGCTCTGCGTCGAGAAGCAGCTCGCGGTGCTCCTCGTGGAACAGAACGTGCGCGCCTCGTTCAAGATCGCGCACCGGGCCGTGGTCATGCACCGCGGTCGCGTGGCGCTCACGGGGACGCCGGCCGAACTCGTGGAACTCCCCGAGGTGCACAACGCCTACCTCGGCGGCGCGACCGTCTAGCGGGGCTGGCGGCGGCCACACGCGAAGGAGGGGCGCGCACCCGCGGGTGCGCGCCCCTCCATCTGTCGTGCTCGCGGCATCCGTCCGCCCACGCCGGAGGGGTACGCGGGTGGTGCGCCGCTGCGCGCGTGGCGTGCCACCAGCGCAGCGGCGCGGCACCCGCGCGACGGTCGAGAGTGTCCGTTCCGGACGGGACGGGACGGGACGGGACGGGTCAGCCGCGGCCGGTGAAGGCGGGCTTGCGCTTCTGCTGGAAGGCGGCGAAGCCCTCGCGGTAGTCGGCCGTGTCGCAGAGGGCTGCCTGGGCGCGGTTCTCGGCGGCGACACTCTGCCAGAGGCCGAGCCGGTCGTCCCGGAGGGCGCGCACGAGCTCCTTGCTGGCGAGGAACGCCTGGGTCGCGCCTTGCGCGGCCCGCTCGGCGGCCCGCTCCGTCGCATCCGTCACCTCGTCCGCCGGGAAGACCTGGCTGAACAGGCCGGAGGCCACGGCCTCGGCGCCCGACATGAGCCGGCCCGAGTAGATCAGGTCGAGGGTGCGGTGCGCGCCGAGCCGGTCGACGAACAGGGCATGGCCGCCGGAATCGAGCGTGGCGCCGAGGTTCGCGAACGGGGAGCCGATCTTCGCGGTGTCGGCGACGTAGACGACATCCGTGGCGATCAGCAGGCCGAGGCCCACGCCCAGGCAGGCGCCGTGCGCGGCGGCGAAGGTCGGGGCCGGGAAGGCGCTCATCCGCTGCAACAGCGGTGTGACGCGGTCGCCCAGGAACCCCATCACATCGTCGTCCCGCGGGTCGACGCCCGAGATATCACGGCCGGCGCAGAACGCGCGGCCCTCGCCGCGCAGAACGAGGGCGCGCACGCCGGCTTTCTCCGCGGCCTCGTAGGCGGCGTCGAGTTCGGCCAGGGCCGCCTCGTCGAGCGCGTTCAGCTTGTCGGGGGCGTTCAGGACG
>DATISQ010000351.1:0-7772 GCA_035581905.1 Cryobacterium sp. | reverse complement strand
TCCCGCGAACACGGCCTCCGGCAGCCGCGCTCCCGCTCCCGCTCCCGCTCCCGCGCCCGCTCCCGCCGAGTTCGACACTTGCGGTCGAGTTCGAGTGGCACGCGGGTCGGACTCGACCGGAACGGTCGAACTCGGCGACTCTCGCGACTCCGACTCTCGCGACTCCGACTCTTGCGGCTCCGACTCTCGCGACTCTCGCGACTCTCGCGGCTTCGGCGGCTTCGGCGGCTCCGGCGGCTCCGGCGGCGGCGGCTCCGGCGGCGTCCACCCGCCGAGATCGAGGACGCGCGCGATCCCGCCCGCGGTGAGCGGCGCCGGGTCGATCAGCGCGAAGTGCACATGCGCGTCGAGGAAGCCCGGGAGCACGGTGTCACTCACCGGTCCGGGCCTCAGGTTCCGAGTTCGGTGCGTACGGCGAACAGCTCGGGGAAGAAGGTCAGCTCGAGCGCCTTCTGCAGGAAGGCGGCGCCGCTCGACCCGCCCGTGCCGGTCTTCATGCCGATGATGCGCTGCACGGTCTTGAGATGCCGGAACCGCCAGAGCTGGAAGTTGTCCTCCAGGTCGACGAGCTCCTCGCAGGCCTCGTAGGCACCCCAATGCTCGCTCGCGTTCTCGTAGATCCCGCGGAAGGTGGCCACGAGTTCCGGATGCAGCACCCACGCCTCCGTGACATCGCGCTCCCGCACGGATGCCGGAATCGAGAACCCCTGCCGGTGCAGGTAGCGCAGGAACTCGTCGTAGATGCTGGGAGCCTCGAGCATCTCGGAGAGGAGCGCGTGGGCATCCGGGTCGCTCTCGAACACGCTCAGCATGCGCCGGTTCTTGTTGCCGAGCGCGAACTCGACGGCCCGGTACTGGTACGACTGGAACCCGGACGAGTTGCCCAGGAAGTGCCGGAACTCGGCGTATTCGCTGGGCGTGAGCGTGGCCAGCACCGACCACTGCTCGGTCAGGGTGCGCTGGATGTGCTTGACCCGGGCGATGCATTTGAGGGCCGGGGCGATCTGGTCCTGACGCAGGAACGCGGTCGCGGCGCGCAGCTCGTGCAGCACGAGCTTCAGCCAGAGCTCGGTGGTCTGGTGCTGGATGATGAACAGAAGCTCGTCGTGGTGCTCGGGCGCACTGACCGGCTTCTGCGCGCCGAGCAGGGTGTCCAGATCGAGGTAGGAGCCGTAGCTCATCCGCTCCCGGAAATCGGTCACGATCTCGGGATCGAACTCGCGGGTATTGTGCTCGACCGACATGGGGCTCCGTTTCGTTCGGGTGCTGACTGCATTCTGCGGGACAGGCCCGGCGCGGCGCAACCGGCCGGTCCCTGCCGGGGCCGTGGAGGTCAGCCTCCGCGACACCAAGGTTCGGGTCCTAGAATCGTGTCCATGACTTCGCCCGAATCGACCCCGCAGGACGGGGCGCAGCCCAGGCGGCGTGACGCCCGGCAGAACCGTGAGCGTCTCCTCGTCGAGGCGCGGGCGCTGATCGCGCTGCACGGTGTCGACGCCTCGCTGGAGGAAATCGCCCGCCGCGCCGACGTGGGCGTGGCCACGCTGTACCGCAACTTCCCCACCCGGGACGACCTCGTCCGAGCCCTGCACGACATCTCCCTCGCCGAGCTGTCCACGGTGCGGGATGAGATCGCCGCCGCCCCGTCCGCCTGGGACGGCATCGTCGTCTACACCGAACGCGTCGCGGAGTGGCTGGTCGCCGACCCGTCGCTGCCGCCCATCCTCAAGCGGATGGAGACGGTCGACCCGGCCCGCGGCAAGGCCGCCTCATTCAAGGCAGTGCTGTCGGCCCTCGTGACGCAGGCCAAGCGCGACGGCGACCTCCGAACGGATGTCGACGCGGTCGACCTCGCGGTCCTGGTCACCATGGTGGGTTCGCTCGGCACCCTCGGCGGCGGGTACACCGGCCAGTGGCGGCGCCAGCTGTCGATCGTGCTCGACGGGCTGCGGACCGTCGACCGGGGCCGGCCCAAGCTGCCGGGACGCCCACTGGGGGCCCGGGACTACCAGGCGGCCGTGCACGGCCTGAGCCGCCGGGCGACCCGGGCGGCCTCGCGCGGCGGCGGGCCCAACGGGACCGCGCCCGGGGCCGGCACCGGTCCGCCGTCCGGGCCTGGGGCCTCGACCGAGCCAGGGATCTGAGTGAAGACCGCCACCGTCTACGACGTTGCCGCTCACTCGGGGGTGTCGATTGCGACGGTCTCCCGGGTGCTGCGTCGTCCCGATGATGTACGCGCATCCACCAGGGCCCGCGTTCTGGCCTCGGTTCGGGTGCTGGGCTACGTACCCAGCGCCAGCGCCCGCAGCCTGGCCGCACGGCGCACCGGGGTGATCGGACTGTTCTTCCCGAGCATCGATGACGAGGACGACCACGCGGAAGCCGTCTTCGAACAGGACACTCAGGTCCGGATCGTCGTGGATATCCCGGACACCGGCGAGGTGCGCCCGCCGAACCTCTACTTCGACGAGGTGCTGCGGGGGAGCGAGCGGGAAGCCTGGCGGCACGGTTTCGCCCTGATGGTCGGGGTCGGGCGTGGGGCGGACCCCTCGGCGATGGTCAACGACATTGCGGGACGAGTCGACGGGATGGTCGTGCTCGCGCGCAGCGTGCCCGACGAGCTGCTCGATCATGTCTCCCGGCGCATCCCGGTGGTGCTGATCGCCGGCCCGCGGCGCGGCGACGACTACGACCACGTCAGCGTGAGCAACACCGAGGGCATGCGCGCCCTGACCGAGCACCTGCTCGACCGGCACCGGGTGACCGATCCCGTCTATGTTGCGGGACCGGCGGATTCGCCCGACGACGCCGAGCGCTACCGGGGCTTCGTGGAGGCGCTCGAGGCTGCGGGGCTGGACCCGGCCGGCGTGCCGGTTCTGCGGGGCAACTTCTCCCGGGTGCAGGCGCGCACCCTCGCCCAGGAGCTGCTGGCGTCCGGGCGCCTGCCGCGGGCGCTGGTCTGCGGCAACGACCAGATGGCACTGGGCTTGCTCGACGTGTTCGGACCCGCCGGAGTGCGCGTCCCGGAAGACGTGATCGTGACCGGATTCGACGGGATCGAGGCCGGACGCCTGTCCACCCCGCGCCTGAGCACCGTGCACCAGCCGATGGTCGACCTCGGCCGGGCAGCGATGCGGGCCATGCTCAGCCGGCTGGAGCATCCGGAGCAGCCGCCGATCACGTCCCGCCTGCCCGTCAAGGTGCTGCTGCGGGAGAGTTCCGAGGGCTCGGGCATCGGCGGCTGAACGGGCTGCGGAGCGTGCGCGCCGATCCGGGCTCGCGCGACCGGGCATCCGTTTGGGCGTGTCACCAGCACAATGAACATTCAGCTTGCTTATTGCGAATGTAAGCGCATACAGTGAAGGTAACGCCTCAGGCATTCGCGGCCGGTAGCAATACCGGCCGCACTGCCGCACAGGTCAACGACGACACGAAGGATTTCAAGAGCAATGAAGCAATTGAGAGGGAACCTCATCCGAACGGCTTTTGCCGTCGTGGGGGTGACCGCACTGCTGGCCACCAGCGCGTGCAGCATGAACGTCAAGAATCAAGCGAGCGGTCCGAGTGACGGCTCCCTGCTCGTGGCGGCTGATAACGGCTCGCCCACGTTCGAGAAGAACTTCAACCCGTTCTCCACGAGCAAGCGCGTCGCCACCACGTACATGTACGAACCGCTGCGGGTCACCAACACGCTCGACGGCACCGCGACCCCGTTCCTCGCCAGCGGCAACACCCTGCCGGACGCGAAGACCGTCGTGTACGACATCCGCACCGGCGTGAAGTGGTCCGACGGCACCGCCTTCACCCCGGCGGATGTCGCGTACACCTTCAACCTCGTCAAAGAGATCCCGGCGCACGACACCTGGGGCGTCTGGCAGCACATCGAGAGCCTCGAGGTCGTCGGCGACACCGTCGTGTTCCACCTCCTGACCGAGGACGTTCCCGCCGCCGCCATCATCGACCAGCAGCTGATCGTTCCCGAGCACATCTGGAAAGACGTGAAGGACCCGGTCACCTTCAAGAACGAGGAGCCCGTCACCACCGGCCCGTTCGTGCTGGACACATTCACCGCCAACCAGTACACGCTCAAGAAGAACGTGGACTACTGGCAGGCCGACAAGGTCGCCGTGGAGAAGCTCGTGCTTCCGGCAGCCAACAGCCAGCTCGACGTGGTGAAGAACGGCTACGACTGGGCCTACGCCTTCATCACGGATGTCGAGGGCACCTGGGTCAACGCCGACAAGCAGCACAACAAGTACTGGTTCCCCCCGGGCGGCACGGTCACCCTGTCCCCGAACCTGACCAAGGCGCCCTACAACGACGTGAACTTCCGCCAGGGCCTGAGCCTCGCTCTTGACCGCGAGAAGATCGCCACGGATGCCGAGCAGGGCTACGTGGACGCCGCCGGCCAGTCCGGTCTGCTGCTCCCGAACCAGGAGGCCTGGCTGAACGCCGACCTGCCCGACGGTGGAGCCGTGGCCCAGGACGAGGCCGCCGCGCTGGCCGCCTTCGAGAAGGCCGGCTACACCCAGCAGGGCGACAAGATGGTCGACGCCGCGGGAACGCAGCTGAGCATCACCATCCTGACGGCCAACGGCTACACCGACTGGCTCCAGGGCCTGCAGACCGTGCAGTCCCAGCTCGGCGAACTCGGAATCGACGTCAAGCTCAGCCAGCCGCAGCCGGCCGCGTACACGGAGGCGCTCAGCAAGGGTGACTTCGACATCGCGATGAACAGCTTCGGCGGCACCGGCAGCGTCTTCCAGGACATGAACACGCTGCTGAACAGCGAATTCGCCACCCCGATCGGCACCGGCACCACCGGAAACTACGGTCGTTTCAACGACCCGAAGGTGGACGCCCTCCTGGCCGAGCTCAAGTCCTCGACCGACGAAACCGAACAGATGGCGATCTCGGCCCAGCTGCAGACCGTGCTCTACGAGCAGCTGCCCGTGATCAGCATGTTCTACGGCGGCCTCTGGGGTCTCTCCAGCGACAAGAACTTCACCAACTGGCCCAGCGAGGACAACGCCTACGCTCCGCCGAACACGTGGAACTCGACCCCGCTCTTGATCCTCACGAATCTGAAGAAGGCGAACTAACCATCGTCCCGTGAGCGCGGGTGGGTGCCCTTGGGGGACTCGCCCGCGCTCACCCTCCCCGGTGCCTTTCGCATCGCGAAATGCAGACTCAGACTCGAAAGGAACGATCCGTGCGCTACACGCTGAGCAAGATCGGCCTGCTGCTGCTCACCCTGTGGGCGGCCGTCACGCTGAACTTTCTCCTCCCGCGGCTGATGCCCGGCTCCCCGGCGGATGCCGCCATCGCCAAACTCGCCCAGAACGGCCCGGTCAGCCCCTCGACCCGGGCAGCCATCGAAGCCCAGCTGGGCGTGCCCACGGGCAGCGCCTGGAACCAGTACCTGGAGTACCTCAACAACGTGGTGCACTTCGACTTCGGTGTCTCGTACACGTTCTTCCCGCAGAGCGTCGCCAGCCTCGTCGCCACGGCACTGCCCTGGACGCTCGTTCTGGTCGGTTTCGTCACCATCGTCGCCTTCATCTTCGGCACTCTGCTGGGCGTACTGGCCGCGTGGAAGCGCGGCAGCTGGCTCGACACCCTGCCCACCGTCGGCGGCACCTTCGCCAGCGCATTCCCCTACTTCTGGACCGCCCTGCTGCTGCTGTTCTTCCTCGGCTACGTGGGCGGCTGGTTCCCCACCTCCGGCGCGTACAGCAGTTCGTCGACGCCCGAGTTCTCGGTCGCGTTCCTGCTGGATGCTCTGTACCACTCGATCCTGCCGGCAACCACGATCCTGATCACCTCTCTCGGTGGCTGGATCCTGGGCATGCGCAGCACCATGATCAACACGCTCGGCGATGACTACGTCACGTTCGCCGAGGCGAACGGTCTGCACCCGCGCACCGTGGCCATCCGTTACGCCGCCCGCAACGCCATCCTGCCGAACCTCACCTCGTTCGGGCTCGCGCTCGGCGGGGTCGTCGGCGGGTCGCTGCTCGTCGAGCGGGTGTTCAGCTATCCGGGGGTCGGCTACCTGCTCTACACGGCAGTGGTCAACCAGGACTTCCCCCTCATGCAGGCCCTGTTCCTGATCATCACGATCAGCGTGCTGCTGGCCAACTTCATTGTCGACATCCTGTACGGCATTCTCGACCCGAGGACGAGACGATGACCCGCACGAGAACCATCAGTCCGCCCACCTCGGTCGTGAAGACGATGCCGCCCGGCAACCACGATGGCGCCGGTGCCAACCCGCTGCTCGTGGTCGGGCGGGCCTTCACCACCATCTGGAGCGTGCCCAAGGCGCGGATCGGACTGGCCATGCTCGGCGTTTTCGTGCTGGTCGCGATCTTCGCCCCGCTGCTGGCGCCCTACGCCGCGACCGACAACACCTTCGGCCGCAGCGAGGACCTGAGTGCCGCCCACTGGCTCGGCACCACCGCGGCCGGCCAGGACGTGCTCTCCCAGATCATCTACGGCGCCCGCATCTCCGTGTTCGTCGGCTTCGTCGCCGGCCTGCTGTCCACCATCATCGCGGTGCTGATCGGCCTGAGCTGGGGCTATCTGCGGGGCCCGGTCGGCGAAGTGATCAACTTCATCGTCAACCTGTTCCTCGTCATCCCGGCCCTGCCGTTGATGATCGTGATCGCCGCCTACCTCCAGAACGGCGGGATCGGCATGATCGTGCTGGTCGTCGTGATCACCGGCTGGGCCTGGGGTGCCCGGGTGCTGCGCTCGCAGACCCAGTCCCTGCGCTCTCGAGACTTCGTCACGGCCGCGATCTTCAGCGGTGAGAGCCCGTCCAGGATCGTGTTCCGGGAGATCCTGCCCAACATGACCTCCCTGATCGTGGGCAGCTTCTTCGGCGCCTCGACCGCCGCGATCCTGGCGGAGGCCGGCCTCGAGTTCCTCGGCCTGGGCGACTCGACCACGGTCAGCTGGGGCACCATGCTGTTCTGGGCTCAGAACAGCAACGCCCTCCTCACCGGCCAGTGGGTGCTGCTCTTCGCCCCCGGCCTGTGCATCTCCCTGCTGGCCACCTCCATGAGCCTGATCAACTTCGGCGTCGACGGGCTGAGCAATCCGCGCCTCCGAGAAGGAGCAAAACGATGAGTCTCGTCAGCGTCCAGGGCATGTCCGTGGTCTACGAACCGAAGGGCGCGCTCCCGGTTCCCGCCGTGCGGAACGTCTCCTTCGACCTCGAGCAGGGCGACTTCGTCGGCCTGGTCGGCGAGTCCGGGTCCGGCAAATCCACCCTGGGGTTCGCCCTGACCGGGCTGTCCAAGCCGCCGGCCCGGGTCAGCGCCGGCAGCATCCTCTTCGACGGCGTCGACATCGCCGGCATGACGCCCGCCCAGCTGCGCGTGCAACGGCACGGCGGGTTCGCCATGGTGCTGCAGTCGGGGATGAACGCGCTGAACCCGGTGCGCAGCATCCGCGACCACTTCTTCGACATCTTCGCCGCGCACGGGCATGTGTCCCGGCAGGCCCGCGAGGCCCGAGCGGTCGAACTGGTCGGCAAGGTGGAGCTCCCGGCGAGCGTGCTCGACCGGTTCTCCGGTGAGCTCAGCGGCGGGATGCGCCAGCGCGTTTCGATCGCGCTGGCCCTGTCCCTGGAACCGCGCCTGATGGTCTTCGACGAGCCGACCACGGCCCTCGACGTGCTCGTGCAGCACGCCGTGATGGACACCATCCGGGAACTGCAGAAGTCGGAGAAGTTCACCGCCGTGCTGATCAGCCACGACCTCGGC
>DATISQ010000350.1:0-11462 GCA_035581905.1 Cryobacterium sp. | reverse complement strand
CGGCAACAGTGC
The DNA here is from genome assembly GCA_035581905.1 of Cryobacterium sp. GTDB lineage: Bacteria > Actinomycetota > Actinomycetes > Actinomycetales > Microbacteriaceae > Cryobacterium. Next base: position 11,450 of record DATISQ010000350.1, on the reverse strand, counting down.
CCTCGACATCCTCGACCCCGCAACCGCGGAGGTGGCCGACAGCGTGGCCCTGCCGCCGGAGGCTGCCTCGGTCCACCTGGCCGGTGACGGGGCGGTGATCACCGCGAACGGGGACGTCTGGACCGTGGCCGCGAGCCAGCTCTCCGGCTTCGACAGCACCACCGCGCCGACGCTGGCCTTCGGTGCCGGATCCGTGGTCAGCCTCGACGAGGTCGGGGTGCTGCATGCCTTCACACCGGCGACGGGGGAGCTCTCCCGGGTCGACCTGCTGACCGCGGACACCATCACGAGCACGGTCACGGTCCCGGCAGGCGACACGGATGACCGTTACCAGCTGACCAGCGTCGACGGCCGCTGGGCGCTGCTCAACTCGTCGACCCGGCGGTTGTTCCAGGCGGACGGGCAGGAGGACCTGTCCGGGAGCATCCGTGCCGGGGACGAGCCGGTCCTGTCGGAGCCGAGCGCGACGGGCGATCGCATACTCGTTGCTCACCGGGAGGGACTCATCGCCGTGCCCGGTGCCGGCGGAGGCGTGACCGCGCTCGTCACCGGCCGGAGCGGGGACGCCGCCGCGCCCGTGCAGGACGCCTCTTGCGCTTACGCCGCCTGGTCGGACGGCACCGTATGGCGCGACTGCGGCACGGCCGATGCCGACGGAGCCGATGCCGACGGCAACACCGCCGCGTTGTCCGGTGTTGCGGGCGACGCCCGGCTCGCCTTCCGGCGGAACGGATCCGGACTGCTGCTGAACGACGCCCGCAACGGCGCAGCCTGGGCGGTGCAGCAGGGCAACGAGCTGATCGACAACTGGGCCGACCTGATCGACACCGACCCGGACCAGCAGCAGGTCGAGCAGGCCGCGGACGACACCGAGCCGGAGTTCGAGAAGTCGCAGGTGCCACCCGTCGCCGTCGACGACGCCTTCGGCGGCCGGCCCGGACGCACGGTCACCCTGCCTGTGCTGCTCAACGACTTCGACCCCAACGGCGACGTGCTGGTGATCTCGGCGCTCACCCCGGTGCCCGAGTCGGCCGGGCGGCTCGAGCTCGTGGCGGACACCCAGAAGGTGCAGCTGACCCTCACGCCGGAGGCATCCGGAACACTGAGTTTCGACTACACCATCGACGACGGGCGCGGCGGGACCGCCTCCGCCACGGTCACGGTCACGGTGCGCGCCCCCGAGGAGAATGCGGCGCCCGTACAGGCTCGCACGACGAACACCACGGTGCGTGCCGGCGGACGCGAGACCACCGCGGTGCTCGGCGACTGGGTCGACCCGGACGGCGACCCGTTCTATTTGGCGGCGGCGACCGCGCCGGCACCGGACCAGGTCAGCTTCACCCCGGCCGGGTCTGTCGTCTACACGGATGCCGGCGCCGTCGCGGGCGCGAAAACGGTGGGTCTGACCGTTTCCGACGGTCGTTCGAGCGGGCAGGGAACGCTGTCGGTGATGGTGCGGCCCAGCGGGTCGGTGCCCATCGTCGCCGAGGCATTCGTGGTGCTGGCGACCGCCGGCAGCGAGGTGACCGTGTCACCGCTGGAGCACGTGCGCGGCGGGTCGGCTCCGCTGCGCCTGAGCAGCGTCCCGGCCAAACCCGAGGTGAGCATCACGGCGGACTTCGACGCCGGCAATTTCCGGTTGCAGAGCAGCGTGGTGGGGGTGCACGAGATCGAGTACGCGGTGACGGATGGCGAACTCACCGCCACCGGACGCATCCGCGTCAACGTCACGGCCGCTCCCGACGCCAACACCGCGCCCGTCACCGTGCCGCACACCGCCTTCATTCGCGGCCAGCAGGCCACGCTCGTGGACGTGCTCGCCACGGACTCCGACCCGGCCGGCGGGGTGCTGCTGGTGACGGGGACCATGGATGTCCCCGCCGACAGCGGGCTGCGAATCGAGATCCTCGACCAGCGCATCCTGCGGGTGACGCTGACCAAACCGCTCGAGGGCGGCACGGCCGTGTTCGGCTACCGGGTCAGTAACGGCCTCGCCGACGCCGTGGGCACGGTGACGGTGATCGAGATCCCGCCGCCGGCGCAGAAGCAGGCGCCGATCGCCGTTCCGGACTCCATCTCCGTGCGGGTCGGTGACGCCATCGACATCCCCGTGCTCGCGAACGATGAGCACCCCGACGGCGACACGCTCACCCTGGCCCCGGCGCTCGCGACCGAGCTTCCCGCCGGCGGCGGTCTGCTCTTCGTCTCCGGCCGGGTGCTGCGGTTCCTTGCCCCGGACACGGCCGGCAACGTCACCGCCGTCTACCGGGTGAACGCGCCGGACGGCCAATTCGCGAACGCGGAGGTCAGCATCGCGGTCCGGGAAGCCGATCCGACCTCGAACAGCGCCCCCGTGCCGAAGACGGTGACGGCCCGCGTGCTCGCCGGGGACACCGTGAACATCCCGATCCCCCTGTCCGGCATCGACCCCGACGGCGACTCCGTGCAGCTGGTCGGCCAGGAGACCAGCCCGGAGAAGGGGTCGGTCACGGTCCGGGGCGTCGACTCGCTCGACTACACGGCGGGGGAGTACTCGGCCGGCACGGACACGTTCAGCTACTCGGTGGTCGACGCGCTCGGGGCCAGGGCCGTCGGCACGGTGCGGGTGGGGATCAGCCCCCGCCTCGACGGCGCCCGCAACCCGATCGCCGCTCCGGACGAAGTCGTCGTGCGCCCCGGCAGCACGGTCTCCGTCCGGGTGCTCGGCAACGACTCCGACCCCGACGGCGGCGCCCTGAGCATCACCGGCGTGGAGGCGAGCGGCGGGGCCGACTCGGGCAGCGCCGTCATCGACGGCGACATGGTGGCCGTGACCGCGCCCCTGTCGGAGGGGCGCTACGGCTTCATCTATGAGATCCAGAACCTGCGGGGCGGCACGAGTTCGACGTTCCTCACGGTCGTGGTGCGGGCGGACGCCCCGCTCTCGCGGCCGGATGCCCGCGACACCCATGTGGCGCTCTCCGACGTGCTCGAGGCCCGGACCGTCGACGTCGACGTGCTGGCCAACGTCTTCTTCGCGGAAGGGCCGGTCACTGACCTGGCCCTGACGGTTCCCGACCGCTTCTCGGGAGTCGCCGAGGTGACGCCGGCCCGGCGCATCCGGGTCACGGTGGGTGCGACCAGCCAGATCATCCCGTTCGCGGTGGCTCACCCGGAGGACGCGAGCATCGTGTCCTATGCCTTCATCTGGGTTCCCGGGTCGGACGACGCCCTGCCCCAGGTGCGCCGCGGTGCCCCGCCGCTGACCGTGAAGAGCGAGGCGCTGCTCTCCATCGACATCAACGACTACGTCGTCGCGGTCGGCGGAAAAAAGGTGCGCCTCACCGACCGCAGCCTCGTGCAGGCGACCCACTCCGACGGAGCCAACCTGGCCTCGAACGACACCGGCCTCGCGTTCACGAGCGCCGACAAATACTTCGGACCCGCTTCCATCTCGTTCGAGGTGACGGACGGTGCGGGGCCCGAGGACCCGGACGGCCGCACGGCGACCATCGTGCTGCCCATCGAGGTCACGCCCCGCGAGAACCAGCCGCCCGGCTTCGGCGGGGCCCTGCTCGACTTCGAGCCCGACCAGAAGAAGGTCATCGACCTGACCCGGCTCACCAGCTACCCGTATCCGAACGACCAGGCCGAGCTGGCGTACACCGTGCTCGACCCGCAGCCGACCGGTTTCAGCTACTCACTCGACGGCCAGAAGCTCACCCTGCGCGCCACGGAATCCACCCCGAAGGGGGCCCGGAGCGCCATCACGATCGGCGTGCGCGACGGCGTCCAGGCGGGCAGGGCCGGCCGGATCGACCTGCGCGTCGTCGCGTCAACGCGTCCCGTCGCCATCCCGGAGACGGATGCCGCGGTCGCCCCCCGCGGCCGCACGACCGTCGTCGACGTGCTCGCGAACGACGGCGCCACCAATCCGTTCCCGGCCGTGCCGCTGCGCGTGCTTGCGGTGCGCGGCCTGGACGGCGGCGCACTGCCGGCGGGGGTGAGCATCACGCCCAGCACTGACCGCAGCAGGTTGTCGGTCCGGGTCGCCGCGGACGCCGCGCCGACCGACCTGACCCTGCAATACCAGGTGGCCGACGCGACGAACGACCCTTCCCGTTACGCCTGGGGCACGGTGCGCATCTCGGTGCAGGACAAACCCGACCCGGTGTCCAGCCTGCGCGTCACCGGCTTCTCCGACCGGAGCCTGGCGGTCTCATTCAATGCGGGACCCTTCAACAACTCGGCGATCACCGGGTATCAGATCTCCCTCCTCAGCGCCGCGTCGGGGGCCGTGCTGTCCAGCTCGATGTGCTCCGCCACCTCCTGCGAGGTCGCGACGCCCGGCAACGGGCAGGGCAATGCGCTGCGGGTGTCAGTCGCAGCCCAGAACGGGATCGGGCTGTCCGCGGCGACCGTGCTCTCCACTCCGGTGTGGTCCGACTCGGTGCCGCCCGCGCCGACCGGCCTGGTTGCGGAACCGCTCGACGGCGGGCTACGCCTGCGCTGGAACACCGTCGCCCCGGTGGGCGGCGGAACCGCGATCCGCGGCTATCTGGTGACCCGGAACGGCGGCGTCCAGGAAGAGGTCAGCGCCTCCGGAGCGAACTGCGGGTCCGGCACCTGCACCGTCGACGTGACGGGCCTCGTCAACGGTGTGAACACCCCCTTCACGGTCAGCGCCCGCAACGACGCCTACCCGGCCCTGGCCGGCTGGAACAGCGCGGCCGGCAGTGCGACGCCGTTCGGACCGGCCCGCGCCGGGGCGATCACGGCCAGCGCGGCCGACACCGCCGGTGCGGTGACCGTGACCTGGGACCCGTTTGACGGCCGCGGTGACCTCATCGGCGGGTACTTCGTGCCGCGGCTCAGCGCCGACCAGGTTCCGACCGGCGCGCAGGCGTGCACGGTGTCCGCGTCGGGGGAACTGCGGGCGCCGACCGGGGGCGGCATCGTCGCCGAGCAGCGCACGCTGGGCGCCGACACGACCAGCGCTGTGTTCGACAGTCTCCTCGCCGACAACGGCCGGTACTATTTCGTCGTCTGGGGCTACAACCGGGCCGGCTGCGCCCCGACCGCTGTGGCGAGCGTGCTCGTGCGGCCGGCGCCGGGGCCGGTCACCGACGTGCGCAGCACCATGGCGGCACGGGGCGATGCCTGGGATCTGCGCGTCGACGGAATCAGCCCGAGTGCGGGCATCCGTGACTACCGGCTGCGTGCCGTCAACGACGGCGGCAACGCCCTCCCGAACTCCGAGGTCGTCTTCGGCGGGGCCGGCTGGCCGCGGGAGCTGCTGAACCTCCCGTTCGGCGAGACCGTGCGGTACCAGGTGCAGGCCTGTTCCGAGTGGGGATCCTGCGGGCCGTGGTCGGGAACGCTGACCGCACCGGAGGCATCCGTCAGCTTCACCGTGACCGGGCTCGCCTACGACCCCGCCACCGGAGTCATCAGCTGGACCAACGGGCCGGAGAACAACGGCCTCCCCACCGCGTACAGCTGCTCGGTGCCCGGTGACTCCGCGGTGACCCCGCGGAACGCCGACTCGTCGAACACCTGCCGTTTCGGCAGCGACGCGCCGCCACCGCCGGCCGGCACCGTGCGCCTCACCCTGACGGTGAATAATCGGACCTATACCTACGCACCGTGAACCAAACGAAAGTGATCACCCCATGACGATGACCGCGCAGCAGGCGGCCCAGTTCGCCGACGTTTTCGATCGACTGGTGACCGGGGTCGAGCAGGTTCTGCTGGGCAAGCACCACGTCATCCGGATGTCCTTCACCGCGCTTCTCAGCGGCGGGCACCTGCTGCTCGAAGATGTGCCCGGCACCGGCAAGACCTCGCTCGCCCGCGCCATCGCGCAGAGCGTGCGCGGCACCAGCAACCGGGTTCAGTTCACCCCCGACCTGCTGCCGGGCGATATCACCGGGGTGAGCATCTACGACCAGCGCAGCGGGGCGTTCGAATTCCACCGCGGGCCGATCTTCGCCAACATCGTTCTGGCCGACGAGATCAACCGGGCCAGCCCGAAGACCCAGGCCGCGCTGCTCGAGGTGATGGAGGAGGGGCAGATCACCGCCGACGGCGTGACCCACCCGGTCGCGGCCCCGTTCATGGTGATCGCCACCCAGAACCCGATCGAGCAGGCCGGCACGTACCGGCTGCCCGAGGCGCAGCTGGACCGGTTCATCATGAAGGCCTCCATCGGCTACCCCGACCATGCCTCGACCATCCGCATCCTCGAGGGGGCCGGGCAGCGCGCGCACGAGGTGACCGTGCCGCCGGTGGTGTCCGCGGCCACCGTCGTCGAACTCGCCGCCCTGGCGCGCACCGTCTTCGTCGACGCGACCATCAACGACTACGTAGCCCGCCTGATCGACGGCACCCGCACGAGCTCCGAGGTGCGTCTGGGCGTGAGTGTGCGCGGGGCGCTCGCGCTGATCCGAACGGCGAAGACCCTCGCCGCCGCGAACGGCCGCCACTACGTGGTGCCCGACGACGTCAAGGAGCTGGCCGACGCCGTGCTGGCGCACCGGCTGGTGCTGGACCCCGAAGCCGAATTCGACGGCGTCACCGCCTCCAGCGTGATCGCCCGGGTGCTGATCGAGACGCCGCCGCCCAGCGACAGGCAGGCTGCGTGACGCAGGGGGCGCCGGGCATGGGGGCGGGCACCGCGGTGGCGGCGCCTCTCCCTGCTCCTGCACCTGCTCTTCTCCCGGTCGCGGTCCAAGGTGACGGCCGGCTGGCCGACACGGTCGCGGCCGGAGTGCGGTTCGGGCGGGAGTCCGCCGCTCGCGTCGTCCGCGCCCTGCGGGCAGTCTCGTCCGTGGTCACCCCGCTCGGCTGGGCCGTTCTGGCGGTCGTCGGGGCCTCGTTCTCGTTCGGCTACGCCCTGGGCTGGACCGAACTCGTGGTGATCGGCTGGGCCGGGCTGGTGCTGGCTGTGGCGGCATCCTGTTTCCTGATCGGTCGGAACGCGTTCGAGATCCACCTGCATCTGCCCGTGGACCGGGTAGTCGTGGGGGAGCGGGTGCCCGGCCAGGTGAGTGTGCGGAACCCGACCCGCCGGCGGCTGCCGGGCGTCAGCGTCGAGGTGCCGGTCGGGGCCGGGCTGGCCGAATTCGCGATGCCGAGCCTCGCCCGCGGGGCGACATTCTCGGATGTCTTCATCGTGCCGACCCGCAAACGCGGCGTGATCCCGATCGGCCCGGTGCAGACCGCCCGTGCCGACCCGATCGGGCTGCTGCGCCGGGAGGTCGTCTGGGCCGAACAAGTCGAACTGTTCGTGCACCCGCGCACGGTCTCGATCCCGAGCATGAGCACCGGTTTCATCCGCGACCTCGAGGGCAATCCCACCCGCGACCTGACCAACAGCGACGTCTCGTTCCACGCGCTGCGCGAATACGTGGCGGGGGATGAGCGGCGCACCATCCACTGGAAGAGCACGGCGAAGACCGGCCGGTACATGGTGCGCCAGTTCGAGGAGTCCCGCCGCAGCCACCTCATGGTCGCGCTCAGCCTGGCGGAGTCCGACTATTCCGGCGAAGACGAATTCGAGATGGCCGTCAGTGTCGCCGGCAGCCTGGGGGTGCGGGCCATCCATGACGCGCGCACGGTTTCCGTGGTCGCCAGCGCGGTGCCGCCGGCCTCCATTCGACGACGGATGCCGGCCCTCCGCCCGCTGAGCACCCTCACCCGCACCCGGCTGCTCGACGATCTCAGCGGCGTGGAGCGCTCCAGCACCGCCCCGCCGGTCAGCGAACTGGCCCGGGCCGCCGCGGACACCGTGGCGGGAATCTCGGTGGCTTTCCTCGTCTGCGGGTCGGCCGTCACCCTGACCCAGCTGCGCACGGCCGCCAGCCGGTTCCCGGCCGGCGTCGACGTGGTCGCCGTCATCTGCGACCCGGAGACCGTGCCCAGCCTCCGCCGCGTGGCCGAGCTGAGCGTGCTCACCATCGGCTATCTGGAAGACCTGCAGCACAGCCTCGCCCGAACGAAGGCGGCATGAGCGCGGTCGGGGTGCAGCGGAGCGGCGCGCGCCGGGCCGGAATGACGGCCCGCGGCATCCGTCTGGACGGTCGCTTCATCGTCGGCAACACCATCGGGCTGCTCCTGGCGACCGTGATCGCCGGCATGTCGCTGTGGCCGGTCTATCAGAGCCGCGCGTTCATCGTGCTGGTCGGTGTCACCTTCGGGCTGGGCGCCCTCGTCGCCATCCTCGGGGCGGTGTTCCGCTGGCGCACCTGGCTGGTGGTGCTGGCCACCGTGGGGGTCTACCTTGTCGCCGGGGTGCCGCTGGCCGTTCCCGGTCAGGCGGTGCGCGGCATCCTGCCCACGCCGGAGGGCTTCCTCGATCTGCTCGCCGCGACCGCGCTGAGTTGGAAACAACTCGTCACCATCGTGCTGCCCGTCGGTTCCTACCAGGCGCTGCTCGTGCCGGCCTTCATCCTGGTGCTGCTCAGCACCGTGATCGGGCTGTCCGTCGCCCTCCGCGCCCCGATCGGCGAGCTCGGCACCCTTGCCCCCGCCGCCCTATTCGTCAGCGGCATCGCGCTGGGGCCGACGGTCGCGACCATGCCGATCGGGACCGGTCTCGGCCTCTTCGTCGTGCTCCTGTTCTGGCTGCTCTGGTTTCGCTGGATGCGCCGCCGTTCCGTCGTGCGGCTCGCCCTGCAACAATCCCGCCGCAGTACGGCGTCGTCCTCCGACCGTCGGCTCGCGGCCGCCCGCGGGCTGGTCAGTGCCGCCGTGATCGCCCTGGTGGCGATCGTCGCCGGCACCGGGGCCGCGCTCGTGCTGCCGGCCGACGTGCCGCGCGACGTGCTGCGGGCCCGAGTGCAGCAGCCGTTCGATCCCCGGGCCTACCCGAGCCCGCTGAGCGAATTTCGCGGCTACCTGCAGACCGAACGGGCGGATGCCGTGCTCCTCGAGGTGGCCGGGCTTCCGAGCGGCGGCCGGCTCCGCGTGGCCACCCTGGACAGTTACGACGGGATCGTCTACTCGGTCGGCAGCGATCAGGTCAGCAGCGCCTCCGGATCCTTCACCCGGCTGCCGGACCATCTCGACCAGTCCCTGGTCGACGGCGATGCCGCCACCCTCACCGTGACGGTCGAGGGCTACACCGGCATCTGGGTGCCCGGCGCCGGCCAGCTCGAACGCATCACGTTCACCGGTCCCACCCGGTTCGCTCGTTCCGATTCTTTCGACTACAACGACACCAGCGGCACGGCCGCGGTGCTCACCGGGCTGGTCAGGGGTGACAGCTACCAGAGCGTGGGCGTCATCCCACGCGCACCGGACAGCCTGGCCGACCTGCTTCCCGGCACCACCGTGCTTCCTTCGCCGGCCGTTCTGCCCGACGAGCTCGAACAGGCGCTGGCCCGCTACGTGCGGGCCGGTGACCCGCCCGGTGTGCAGCTGCAGGCCATGCTCGACGGCCTCCGGACGGATGGCTACATCAGCCACGGCATCCTCCCGGATGAACCGGTGAGCCGGTCCGGGCACGGCTCGGACCGGATCAGCCAGCTGGTCACCGCCCAGCCCATGCTCGGCGACGCGGAGCAGTACGCCGTGGCCGCGGCACTGATGGCGCGCCGGCTCGGCTTCCCGGCCCGGGTCGTCATCGGCTTCGTGCCGGCGGCGGGAGATTCCGGGGCCGCGGCCCTCCCCGTTGTCGGTTCCGACATCTCGGCGTGGATCGAGGTGGCCTCCACCGAGGGCTGGGCCACGATCGACCCGAACCCGCCCGTGCGCGATATCCCGGCCCAGGCGCCCGACGACCCGACGGTGGTCTCCCGGCCGCAGTCGGTCGTGCCACCGGCCCTCCCCGACCCGGCGGAAGTGCGCGATCCCGCCCCGCCGGAGAGCACCAGCGAAGACCCGCCGGCACCTCCGGACCCGCTGCTGGCCTTCCTGCTCCAATCGGCGATCGTCGCCGCCTGGACGCTCCTCGGCCTCGGCGTGCTGCTCTCGCCCTTCCTTCTGATCGTCCTGGCCAAGGTGCGCAGGCGGCACCTGCGTCGCACCGGGTCCACACCGCTCGACCGGATCCGGAGCGGGTGGCGCGAATTCTCCGACGCCGCCCTCGACCACGGCATCGACGTTCCGGTGGGGGCGACCCGCACGGAGCTCGCGGCGCTGGTCCCGGGAGCGGGGCCGCTACCGCTCGCGGTCGCCGTCGACCGCGCCGTCTTCTCCCCGGAACGGCCGGGCAATGCCACCGCCGAGGAGGTGTGGACCGCGGTCACCGACCTGCGCCGCTCGCTCGACGCGGGCCGCAGCCGCACCGACCGACTTCGGGCGCTCGTGTCGCTGCGCTCACTGGGTCGGTACGCTGGAGGGGCATCCGTTCGTCGACCAGTCCCGCGAGGGAGCGGCCCAGCCCAGGGAGGAGCCCACCCATGAACTGCCTGATCTGCGGTGCGCAACTTCCCGTCGGCGCCATGTTCTGCGGCGAATGCGGCAGCTCGAGCACCGCCACCCCGCAGACCCGGAAGCGACCGGACCCGCGGCCCAGCGACACCACGGTCATCCAGCCGCTCCGGCGTCGCGCCGTGATCTCCGTGCCGATCGGGTCGGTGCCGGTCGACGTGCCGGTCGCCGTGCCGGTCGACGTGCCGGTGGACGTACCGGTCGACGTGCCGGTGGACGTGCCGGTGGTCCCCGTTCCGATCGAGGTCCCGGTTCTGCTTCTCGCCCCGGCCCCCCTGTCGGTTCAGCCGCCTGCACCCGCGGTCGCGCCGGCTTCGCCCGCCGCGGCTGCGCCGTCCGGGTCCCTGTTCGTGCTCCAGTTCAGCACGGGGGAGACGATCTCCGCCCAGGGCACCGGCCTGATCGGCCGCCGGCCGCTGCCTCAGCCCGCCGAGCACCTCGACATCCTGGTGCAGATCAACGACCTCGGTCGGTCGGTGTCGAAGAGTCACCTCGAGTTCGGCCAGCACGACGGCGAGTTCTGGGTCAGTGACCGGTTCTCGGGCAATGGCACCATCATCCGTCGCCCAGATGCGGTGATGGTGCGCTGCGAACCCGGGCGCCGTTATCTTGTGCCGCGTGGGTCCCGCGTCGACATCGCGGACCAATTCTTCATCCTCAACTAGCCCCGCCACCCGCCACCGGCTTAAGCCAGATCGTGTGGCTGACTCAGGAGATCCGTCCGGCGACGCCGGACATCCGCACCGGTCCCGCACTCGTCCGCGACGGTCGGTGACTGCGGGCGACGGATGTCCTGAGTTGGCCACAGCGAGGGGGACGCACGATCATCCCGCATCGCGTTCAGAGCCCGGCAGCTGATCCCTCCCCAGTCCGGCCGACCGCCAGGCGTGCACGGATGCCGGCGCGTCCGGTTGCACCAGCCCCAGGGCTGATCGGCTGGGGCGGTGATTCGAGCCGATGTCCCGCTGACCCTCCCCACCCGCCCGGCCGACCCGCCGGCGCCGGGCTTCCCGCTGATCGCGAGCGTGGCGCCGCTG
>DATISQ010000349.1:0-6925 GCA_035581905.1 Cryobacterium sp. | reverse complement strand
GTCGGTGCGCTCCGGCGACGCGCGCCTCGGCCGCTGGGTGGCGCGCGCGCTCGACGACCTGACCGGTCTGCGGATGGCCACCACGACAAGCCCGGACGAGCCGTTCCTGGCCGCCGGCGCACCCTGGTTCTTCACCCTGTTCGGCCGGGTTTCCCTGTGGGCGGCGCGCTTCCTGCTCCCGCTCGGCACCGAGATCGCGGGTTCCACGCTGCGTCTGCTCGCCCAGCTGCAGGGCACGAAGAGCGACACCGAGACCGCGGAGCAGCCCGGCAAGATCATGCATGAGCTGCGCCCCGACGTGTTCTCGATCCCGGGCGAGAGCCTGTCGCTGCCGCCGCTGTACTACGGCACCGTCGACGCCACCCCGCTGTGGATCTGCCTGCTGCGCGACGCCTACCGGTGGGGTCTGGCCGACTCGGAGGTCGAGGCGCTGCTGCCCGCGCTCGAAGCGGCCCTCGGCTGGATGCGGGACTTCGGCGACAGCGACGGCGACGGCTTCCTCGAATACGTCGACATCACCGGCCACGGCCTCGCGAACCAGGGCTGGAAGGACTCCGGCGACTCGATCCAATGGCGCGACGGCAGCCTCGCCGACGGGCCGATCGCCCTCTGTGAGGTGCAGGCGTACGCCTACGAGGCTTACATCGGCGGCGCTGAACTGCTGGACGCGTTCGATCGGCCGGGCGGCGACGCCTGGCGCGCCCGGGCCGCAGCCCTCCAGACCCGGTTCCGGGAATCGTTCTGGATCGAGTCTCCGGCCGGCCGCTACCCGGCCGTCGCCCTCGACGCCTTCAAACGCCCCGTCGACACCGTGACCAGCAATATCGGCCACCTGCTCGGAACGGGGCTGCTCTCCGCGGAGGAGTCCGCCCTCGTCGCCGCCCGGCTCGTGTCCCCGGAGCTGAACTCGGGCTACGGCCTCCGCACGATGTCCACGGACTCGGCCGGCTATTGGCCGCTCAGCTACCACGGCGGCTCGGTCTGGACCCACGACACCGCGATCGCGATCGCCGGGCTGGGGCGGGCGGGCTTCGGAGCCGAGGCCGGCATCCTGATCGAGGGCCTGCTCGCGGCGGCCGAGTCATTCGACTACCGCATGCCGGAGCTGCACTCCGGTGACGCATCCACTCTGGTTGCCGCCGCGGTGCCCTACCCGGCCGCCTGCCGCCCGCAGGCCTGGTCGGCGGCGGCGGCCGTCTCCGTGCTCGGAACCGTGCTCGGCCTCGAACCCGACCCGGTGACCGGCCAGGTCACCGCCACCCCGATCAGCCCCGCCGTCGTCGGCGACGTGAGCGTGCGTGGCCTCCGCACCCCGCTGGCCCCGGCGCCCCTCGGCTAGCCGGCCGGGGCTGGCCCACCCGGCTGGCCCCGCCCCGGGGCTGGCCTCACCCCGACACTCTGGGTCCGGCCCCACCCCTGGTCGTCCGCCACCTCTCTGCATAACTCCTGCAAATTCTGGTGCGAGCCAGAAACCGCCCCGGAATTCCGGGCGACGGTGTCGCTGCTCCGCCGAATTGCAGGAGTTATGCACCCAGACCGGCCGGCACCCCCGGGTCGGACAGCAGCATCCGTGCGCGCCCGTGGCCGCGAACTACAGCCAGCGCATGGTGAAGGCGCGGGCGAGCATGGCACGGGCGGGCGGAACCGCCAGGATGCGCACGAGGCCGTTCCGTGCGCGCAGGCGGAGCCCCACCACGGGACTGCCCATCGCCATATTGAAGCCGGCCTGCCGGGCGGCCATCCGCGCACTGCGCCGGCGGCGGCGGTCGTAGTCTCCGAGAACGCCTGACGCGGCGTCCGGTTCCCGCAACGCCCGCTGCAGCGCCGGGGCCAGCTGCAGCGCGTCGAGCCAACCGAGGTTCAAGCCCTGCCCGCCGATCGGGCTGATCTGGTGCGCAGCGTCGCCGATCAGCACGACCCGTCCGGCCACGAGGCGGGTGGCGAGGCGCTGCTGCACCGAGAAGGCGCTGGCCACGGCGGTCGTCGGGGGCAGGTGCGTGCCGGTACGCGCACGGATGAGCGCGGCCAGGTCCTCGGACGTCGCATCCGTCAGCAGGGTCGAGGTCATCGCCACCCAGCGGCGCCGGCCTCCCGGCAGCGGGAATGACTCGACCACACCATTCCGCTCGAAGAAGAGCACGGCCTCCCCGGGATGCTCCCCCGTGTCGGGGTAGTCGCTCATCACGTAGGTCTCGCCGCCGGTGCGGGCGGTGCAACGGATGCCGAGCAGGTCGCGCACGAGACTGCGGGCACCGTCGGCGGCCACCACGTAGCGAGCCTCGAAAGTCCCGCCGGTCCCGCCGGAATCGGCTTCCCCGCCGGTCCTCACCGTCTCGACCGTGACCCGATCGCCCCGGTCGTGCACCCCGGTCACGGTGACGCCGCCGCGCAGCCGGCCGGGCGCAAGCTCGGCGAACCGGGCGCGCAGCACCTCCTCGGTCTCGGACTGCGGCAGCGAGATCACGCTGTGCATCCGGTCCGCGGTCTCGGAGAACGCCATTCTGCCGAGCGTGCGCCCGTCCGACCGCACCACGCCGCCGCGGATCCGCACCGCCCGGGCGAGGACTTTCTCCGCCACGCCCAGCTGGTCCAGCGCCCGCAACGACGGCGGGTGGATGCCGATGGCCCGGGACCGCAACGACGGCTCGGCTCGCTGCTCGAGCACCTCCACGTCGACGCCGCGCACCGCCAGAAGACCGGCGAGCAGGACGCCCACCGGTCCCCCGCCGACCACGATCACGTCCCGCATCCGCGGCCCCGAGCCCGGCCGATTGCCGCCCGCCCGTTCCCGTTCTCGTTCTCGTTCTCGTTCCCGCCGTCGCTCGTGCCCGTCCAGGAGTTCCCGTTCCGGTCGAGAGTGCCCGTTGCGCCGGTCACTCTCGACCGGAACGGGCACTCTCGCAGACGCCGTCCCACCCGACACCACAGCCGCCGGCGCCTCCCAGCGCAGCACGAGGCGCGACGGATGCTCCCGCGTCACCAGCCACCCGGGCGGCACCACCTCGCGGAGCTCGGGCGCCGTGAAACTGCGGCGAATTGAGGTGAGCCCGTCGTCGCGGATGAACGACCGGCGAAAGAGCGGCCAGGTGCCGAGCCCGAACCCGAGGTACCCGAATCGGCTGCGTTCGATGTCGGCGTGCAGCACCCGGTGCGCGGCGAGCCGTTCCGAGTCGGCGAGCAGTCCGCCGAGCTGTTCACCGGTGAGGTGGTGCAGCACATGGTTGGAGACGACGAAGTCGAACCGGCGCCCCTCGGCGACGAGATCCGCGCTGAGCGCCCGCCGGAACGTCAGTCCGGGCAGCGGGGGCAGGCTCATCGCGTAGGCATGCGCGCGGGCATCCGGATCTACGGCCGTGATGCGAAGCCGCAGGCCGTCCCGGGCGGCCCAGCGGGCCAGCGCCCGGGCCACGTCCCCGCCGCCGCACCCGATGTCGAGCAGGGTGGTCTCCCCTGAGCGCGACAGCGACGGCCGGATGTCGCGGCGGTACATCCCGCGCCACCCCGACACCACGGCGTTCACGAACCGGAAGTTCGCGTATGTGCTGGCGAGTTTGTCGGGGTCGCACTGGGGATCGTCCATAAGCTCGACGGCGTCGGTCGCGCGCCGCCGCAACGACGGCACGGTCAACAACGGAACGCGCAACAACGGGAGGCGCAGCGCCGGGAGGCCCACGCCCGCTACCCGGCGGTGACGGTCATCAGCCCGGATTCGACCGTGAGTCCCGGGCCGAACGCCATCGCGCAGACCCGCTCGCCGTCATCCGTGGCCGGGGCGTCGAGGATCGCCTTGAGCACGAACAGGATCGTCGCGCTGCTCATGTTGCCGTAGTTGCGGAGCGTCTCCCGCGAGGGCACGAGCTGCGCCTCGCTGAGCCCGAGCTTCGCCTCGGTCTTGTCCAGGATGCTGCGCCCGCCCGGGTGGATCGCCCAGTGCGCGATCGCGGTGGCCGGGGTGGCGCCGGGAGCTTCGACCGCAACCGCAACCGGTGCGGCCAGGGTCGCCACCGACCCGGCCGACACACCCTCGGGAACACCGGCCGACACCGCGGAAGGAACCAGCACAGGCGCCGGCGCGGCCGCCAGCACCGCGCCGAGCGCAGCATCACGCGCGAAGAGCGGTGCCAGAGCCCCCTCGATGTGCTGGTCGATGATGTGCGGCACGTAGGTGCTGAGGATCATCTCGAATCCCTCGTCACCGATCTTCCAGGCCATGTCCCCCTCGCCGATCGGGGTGATCACGGTCTCGAACAGGTCCAGGTTGAGGGCTTTCTCGCCCGCCGCGGGGGCGCGGGAACTCACGATGCCGGCGGCCGCGCCATCCGAGAACAGTGAGGACGCCACGATCGTGTCGGGGTCGTCCGAGGTGCGCAGGTGCAGGGAACACAGCTCGGCGCTGACGACGAGTACGACGGCGTTCGGGTCGGCGTCGACGAACTGCTTCGCCGTGCGCAAGGCCGGCATCGACGCGTAGCAGCCCATGAAGCCGAGGTGGTAGCGCTGGGTCGCGGGGTTCAGCCCCAGCTCTCGCACGAGCATGTAGTCGGGCCCCGGTGCGTAGAAACCGGTGCACGACACGGTCACCACGTGGGTGATGTCGGACGCCTCAATGCCGGGGCACGCCGCCAGGGCCCTTCGTCCCGCCTCGACGAACAGCTTCGTCGCTTCCACGATGTAGAGCTCGTTGCGTACCCGGGTGCTCGGCTTGAGCAGCTGTCGCGTGGCCGGGTCGAAGAATTGGGGATCCGGCGTCGACGCGTCGAGGGTGAGCTCGTCGATGACGGAATACCGGGTGTCGATCCCGGACAGGTTGAAGGACGCGGTCACCAGTCGCTGGGCGAGGCGGCTGAGCCCCGGCTGCGCCGCGAAGACGTCGCGCACCTGATCCTGGATCAGCACTGTCGGGGGGACCACGGTCTGGAGTGCTCTGAGGGTGACGGGCATAGCCCCAGTGTGACACGCAGGCACGGGCGGCACACCCCGAAAAAGCCGACAGATCAGGGCAGCGGGGCGAACAGACGGATGCCGGTGAGCCCGATCCCGAGACCCGCGGCGATGATCGCGGTGACCCCGCCGATGTAGGCGATCAGGGTGCCCGGAGTGTCGCCGAAAGCTCGGAAGTACGTGACCAGGAATGCGGCGAACGCGACCACGGCGAACGGAATCAGGATGCGCCGCTGGAGACGGTCGACCCCGGGCGCCCGGGCGTTCTTGCCGCCCAGGGGCAGGGCTCCCCTCGACCACGGGCCGCGGGTCAGCACCAGGCCGGCCACGCAGCCCCAGAGCGCCACGACGAGCAGCGCCGCGATGACGTCGCTGGGCCGATGCCAGCCGTTCGCCAGCGTGGCCACCCCGGCCAGGATGGCGAAGCTGGAACCGCCAAGAGCGGCGAGGCCACGCGTGCGGGGACTCGCGACCAGGAACACGGTGAGAGCGGATGCCGCCGCCACCGTCGTATGCCCCGAAGGGAATGAATTGCCGTCGTAGCCCTCCACGCCCAGGTCCGGCCGGGTGAGAAGAATGATTTTCAGCAGCTGGGTGCTGAGCACGGCGGCCAGCGCCGCCCCGAAGGCGACGATCAGGGTCTTGCCGTTACGCCGCACGACGGTCACGACTCCGGTGAGCAGCAGCCCGACGATGACGGAGACGATCGGAACAGCGTCCAGCAACTCCTGCGCGAGCGGGGTGACGCTGCGGCGTCCGAACTCGGCGCCGTCGAAGGCGAGCTGGTCCAGGGCCTGGCCGGAGACAGTGCGCACGAAGTAGAGGTAGAGCCCGACGAACAGAATGATTGCGGCGAAGGCCCCCACCAGGTAGCGAACGGGGCTGATCGTCGGAGAGGTGCGCACGGTCTAGCTTCGCACGCGCCGGGGCTCTTGACTCGGTGCGGCACCGGCGTAGCGTTTAAAGATGGACGGGAAAAAGCGCGGGCAGGCATGGACCGCCCGAAAAAAGAGTCGAAAAACCGACACGCAGATCGGCGGTTTCACCGGCCTGGAGGGAGACTTCGAGTCGGAACGGCGTCGCGCCGCCGAGGCCGCCCATGAGCAAACCCAGCCCTACGAGGACGACAGCCTCGACAAGCCGGTCTTCCCCGATTCGACGTCCGGGCTCACCCATCCCTAGCCTTCGCTAAGCGCGAACACACCGGGGCCTCCAGCCGATTGCACAACGACGGACGTCGGTTTACAGTGATTCAGAGTTGAGCCGTATGGACTCAACTTTGACTCCCGTGACGAAAGGAAACGCTATGGCAACGAATTATGACCCGCTACGCGAGCTGGACCGAATGGCCGCCGCGCTCATGGACAACCGTGGACCGCGCGTGATGCCGATGGACCTCTTTCGGGAAGGCGACCACTACGTGCTGAACGCCGATATGCCGGGCATCGACCCGGGGTCGGTGGACATCGACGTCGACGGTCAGCTGCTCAGCATCCGCGGGGAGCGCACGATGGCGAACCACGAGAACGTGAAGTGGATCACCCGCGAGCGCATGGCCGGGTCGTTTCTTCGCCAGCTGAACCTCGGCCAGGGCGTCGACGTCGAGAACATCAGCGCCACCTACAACAACGGCGTGCTGAGCGTGACGATCCCGGTCAGCGAGGCGGCGAAGCCGCGCAGGATCGAGGTCAAGACCTCGACCGAGCAGCCGTTACAGGTGAAAGAGAGCACGAAGAAGATCAAGTCCTGACCTTGGCGGTGAAGATGGGCCCGGAGGTGCACCCTCCGGGCCTTTCATGTGTTCGTCTGCAATTCACCGAAGGTTCAGCCCATGCTGGTCAACTAATCGGAGTAGAGTCAGCGAACTCATCGCAGAGTTCTTAGCCCCAACGAATGGATGCTCCGTGAACATTCGAACGGCCGAATACCCCAGGCCGGATCATTTTCTGCTCCACCTCAGCGACACCCACCTGCTTGCGAACGG
>DATISQ010000348.1:0-5917 GCA_035581905.1 Cryobacterium sp. | reverse complement strand
CTCGGCAAGCGGCGGGGGCTCAGCGTGACCGGCTGGCGCGAGGCATCCGCCCCCTACGGCGAAGACGGCTCGTTCAGGTACGTCGCCGACATCGTCGACCCCGAATCCCTGACCCGGGTGCGGGAAACCAAGCGCGCGGCGAAGGCCGCCGCCAAGAAGGGGTAGCCCGGCGCCTCAGCCGACGTCGAAATGCGTCACGGTGTGCTCGCGGTCGATCAGGTACGCATCATCCTCCGGGTAGAACACCGCGGCCTCGATGTCCGGGCCGGCGAAGGCCGCGATGTCCTCCCGGGATCGCCAGAAGGAGATCGTGCGGACCTCGCACCGGCCGTCGGGGAGATCGCGGAAGACCGCGATGGCGCCGAGGTTTCCTGGGCTGCGCCGGTACCCGGTGAGTCCGGTCAGCTCCAGATAATCGTTGTATGCGTCACGCGACCCCGGTTCGATCCACCCGGTCCAGCTCCGCATCACGCTTCCCCGCGGGATGTCGAGCATGGCGCCTCCCTTCGCTTAATGCCGTCAGGGTCCCACCGGCCGCCTGGCCGCGCCACCGTCGCGGGCGAAGGTCATCGGCGCTATGGTGGGGCACGCGGAACGGCCTGCCGGGCAGGCCCCGAGAGCAGACGACGAGATCCGGAGGGCGAGAATGATCCGCTTCCTGATCCGCACGGCCATCTTTCTCGGCTCGGCCGCCCTGGGCCTGTGGGTGGCGTCGCTGGTGCTCGACGGGTTCACCCTCACCTGGCAGGGATTCCTCGTCACGGTGCTCGTTTTCGCCGCGGCGCAGAGCGTCCTGGCGCCCTTCATCGCAAAACTCGCCGCCCGCAATGCCCCGGCGTTCCTGGGCGGGGTCGGGCTGGTGTCGACCTTCGTGGCGCTCCTGATCGCATCCGTCGTCGCGAACGGGCTCGTCATCACCGGCTGGCAGAGCTGGATCCTGGCCACGCTGGTCGTCTGGCTGGTCACAGCTGTGGCGACCGTGACCTTGCCCCTGCTGTTCCTGCGCAAGGTGAGGCAGAAGGGCAGCGACAGGACGTAAGGCGCCGCCGCCAACAGCCGTAGCCAAGTGGTTCTCACCGGCCCGCGGCATCCCTCTGATCTCCCAGCTATTGACCATCTGACCGGGAGCGATACTCTGTGCAAAGAATCAGGAAACTCGTACTAAGTTCCTAGTAGGCAATCAGATAGGCAATTCAGTAACTGAATAATCAAGAATCACGGCAACACGTGTCGGCCCGACCGCTCCGTGTTCTTTTTCGCTCACCCGGAGGACAAAGTGATACCCGATTCCCTGACCCAGATTCAATATGACACCGTCTACAACATGTTTTCGCTCGTCATCGCATCACAGCTGTTCACGGCGATCTTCATCATCATCGGCCTCAAGCGGGTCCTCCCGCGTTATCGTCAGGCGATGACCGTCGCGGCGATCGTCTGCGGCATTGCCGCGTACCACTACTTCCGCATCTTCGATTCCTTCAAGGCGGCGTTCGTCACCGACGCCATCGGCGGGGCCGGCGACTATGTGCAGGTCGCCGGGGCATCCTTCAACGAGGGGTACCGCTACGTTGACTGGCTGCTCACCGTGCCGCTGCTGCTGCTCGAACTGATTGCGGTTCTCGCCCTGGCGCGCAAGGTGCAGACCAGCCTGCTCTACCGGCTCATCCCCGCATCGGCGCTGATGATCGCTCTCGGGTACCCCGGAGAACTCACCGCGGACAACGGTCTGCGCGGCCTGTTCGGCCTCCTTTCCACCATCCCGTTCGCCTACATCCTCTACGTGCTGTTCGTCGAACTGACCAAGTCCCTCGACCGCCAGCCGGCGAGTGTTCGCCGCACGATCAGCCAGCTGCGTCTGCTGCTGCTGCTGACCTGGGGTGTGTACCCGATCGCCTACCTGCTGCCCATGCTCGGAATCGACGGCTCGGATGCCTGGGTCGGCAAACAGATCGGGTACTCGGTCGCCGACATTCTGGCCAAGTGTCTCTACGGTTTGATCATCTTCCACATCGCGCGGATGAAGTCGTTCGCGGACGACCCGGCGTTCGCCCGCACCGAACTGTCCGTCGATGAGGTCGCGGAAATGACCACCCCTCCGAGCGCGCCGGGCAAGTAGGCCGACTCGGTCACCAGCTCGCCGCCACCAGGCCTGGGCCGGTTGCGATCATTCGGATCGCGACCGGCCCAGGCCTGTTTCGCTTCCCGTGCACCGTGCGGCAGAGTCTAAAATCAGGTGTGCTGATCGCCCTGAACGACGGAACCGCGGACTCAGTGGTTCGCCGCCATCTGCGTGACCTGGTCGGCGACGAGGTGCGGGCGAGTCCGGGCATCCGCGGCGGCCAGACCAGCGCCGACCGGGCCCTGGCCGGGTTCTCGGTCGCGGGCTATGCGGCCAGGCGCAGTCAGGTGCTGCCGGAATCCGATCGCGGGGCATCCCGGCTCTCACCGTATATTCGGCACGCGCTGGTGCCGCTCCGCCGGGCGTGGGAGCACGTCGCAGACGGACCGGCGCGGGACACCCGCAAGTTCCGGGACGAGTTGCTCTGGCAGGAATACGCCCGACATCTGTATGCGCGGGTGGGCGCGGCCCTGCACCGGAACCTGCGCTTCGCGGCTCCCTGGGGCGGAGACTTCGAACCCGCGGCCTGGCCGCGGCAGATGCACTGCGTCGACTCGGTCGTGTCGGAGCTGGAAACCGACGGCTGGCTGGTCAACCAGACCCGGATGTGGCTGGCCTCCCAGTACACGGTCCGGTCCGGCGCCGGGTGGCATGCCGGCCAGGAGGAGTTCTACCGGCACCTGCTCGACGGCTCCCGCGCGGCCAACCTCCTCGGCTGGCAGTGGACCGTGGGCGCCGGCACCGGAGCCCCCTACGGCTTCGCCCGCTGGCAGGTCGAGAAACGCGCCCCGCAGCTCTGCCGGGACTGCCCGCTCGCCCGGGCCTGCCCGATCGAACAGTTTCCGGCTGCCGCCGCACCCGTGCCGGTGACGGATGCCCCGGCGAACCTCACCCACGACCCGCACCGGTCCATGACCCGGGGACCCGCCGCCGTCGTGCGGCGCCGCGCGGCCCGGTCGGTGCTGCTGACGGTGGACTCCCTCGGCGACGCCGATCCGGCCCTCGAGGCGCATCCCGGCCTCCCGGTCGTCTTCGTCTTCGACGAGCCGGCCCTGGCCCGGCTGCGGCTCTCCAGCAAGAGACTGATCTTCACCGTGGAAACCCTCCAGGATCTGGCCCGGCGCCGCGAGGTGATCGTGCACCGGGGCGACCCGAAAGCGATCGTCCCGGGACTCGACGCAGCCGTCACGTTTGCGCCGGTGCCCAGCTTCGCGCGCTACGCGGAGGGCGCGGCCGAGCTGCATCCGTGGCCGTGGCTGGTGGAGCCGCACAGCGGCTCGGTGGCCAGTTTCTCCGCCTGGCGGCGTGCCTCGGCCGGTGTGGCCGCCGACGATCGACCGGTGGACAGGGCGGGATTGGACGGCCTCTAACGGTCGACGGCGAGCCGCGGGCTAGCGGCCCTGGCGGCGCTTGCCGGGACGCGGCTGGCCCTTGACCTCGGGCGCGCGGCCCTTGCCCTTGGCGGCCTTGGCCTTGCCGCCCGCGGGAAGCGGCGGCTTCCAGGGCTCATCCGAGGCGGCCAGCTCGGCGCGGGCATCCGTCAGAA
This sequence comes from Cryobacterium sp., assembly GCA_035581905.1. GTDB lineage: Bacteria > Actinomycetota > Actinomycetes > Actinomycetales > Microbacteriaceae > Cryobacterium. The sequence goes on along the minus strand of DATISQ010000348.1, from coordinate 2,252 downwards.
ACAGGTTGCCCGCCGTAGTCAGCCGGGTGGTCTCCGTGGTGCGGTCGATGAGCACGACGCCGAGGTTCGCCTCGAGTTTTGCGATCGAGGAGCGCAGCTTCGGGGTGGAGATATTGAGGTTCATCGCGGCTCGCGGGAAGTGCAACTCCTCGGCGACGGCGATGAAGTGCCGGAGGAGGGTGATGTCCACGGAACGCCTTTCTTCGTGCGCCGCACGAATCGCGGGCAGAGTCACTAGGGTACGCGGTCCCGCTGTAGGTGCGTCGAAGGGAAGCCCCCGCAGCGGCCGCAGCGCGCTGCCGTGACCGCACACGCTATGCTCAGAGCGCACACGCGCAAACGTGCAGACCACGGTTGCGACGTGAACCCTCAAGTGAATACCGGGCCATCAAGGTCGATGCGGGAGAGTTCGACGCCGCCAGGCAGTCGAACACCGAAGGAGCAATCCTCCCCGACAATCTCTCAGGTACTCGTACCGCATCGGACTGGCCACTCTGAAAAGTAGTCGCGGCACCAGCGCGACTCGCCCATGGTGAAAATCGCACCCGATCAACGGATGCGGTGAAGCTCTCAGGCCTGACGACAGAGGGGGAGTTCCCAGGGGCTCGATCGCGCCCCCGAGATTCTCGCTCGGCCTCCGGCCGACGACGACCTGGAGAACTCATGACCTCGGACACTGCCGCCCACAACGATTCCACCCCCGCGGTGGAGCGTTTCTCCCCGCTGCACCAGGCGCACGTCGATGCCGGTGCCAGCTTCACGGACTTCGCCGGCTGGCAGATGCCGGTGCGCTACTCCAGTGATCTCGCCGAGCACCACGCCGTGCGCACCCGCGCGGGCATCTTCGATCTCTCGCACATGGCCGAGATCGTTGGGGCCGGTCCGGATGCCGGTGCCTACCTCGACTACGCCCTGGCCGGCCGGCTCTCCGCGATCGACCTGTTGCAGGCCAAGTACAGCCTCATCCTCAACCGGGCGGGCGGCATCATCGACGACATCGTCGTCTACCGCACCACCGAGACCGAGTACCTCGTCATCGCCAACGCGGGCAACCGGTTCCCGGCCTTCGAAGCGCTCGCGGCCCGCGCCGCGCGCTTCGATGTCACCGTCACCGACCGGAGCGACGACTTCGCCCTGATCGCCGTGCAGGGCCCGAACTCCCGCGCCATCCTCGAGGCCACCGCGGGCCTCACGGTCGACGGCGACCTGTCCGCACTCAAGTACTACCGCGCCCTCGGCGGAACCTTCCAGGCCGGCACCGTGCTGATCGCCCGCACCGGTTACACCGGCGAAGACGGCTTCGAACTCTACGTCGACGTGCCGGACGCCGCGGCGCTCTGGGACGCGCTCCGCGCGGCGGGAGCCTCCTTCCACCTCGTGCCGGCCGGGCTCGCCAGCCGCGACACCCTGCGCCTCGAGGCCGGCATGCCGCTCTACGGCCACGAACTGAGCACGTCCACCTACCCGGCGCAGGCCGGGCTCGGCCGCGTCGTCAACCTCGCCAAGGAGGTCGATTTCATCGGCCGCGAGGCCAGCGAAGAGGGTCCCAGCGCCGAGGCCCGCGTGCTGGTCGGCCTGGAGTCGGCCGGCAAGCGTGCCGGGCGGGCCGACTACCTGGTCTATCGCAGCATCGACGCGACCGTGGCCGACGGCGTGATCACGAGCGGGGCGCTGTCGCCGACGCTCGGACATCCGGTCGCCATGGCCTACGTGGCTCCCGGGCTGGCTCGACTCGGCACGGAGGTCTTCGTCGACGTGCGGGGCACCCGCATCCCGGCGACCGTGACCGCCCTTCCGTTCTACAAGCGTCAGAAATAATTCACCCCTTCGAGAGGAACGCCCCCATGGCCGAACAGTCTGAACTCCAGTACACCGCCGAGCACGAGTGGGTGCAGGTCGACGGCGACACCGCCACCGTCGGTATCACCGCCTACGCCGCCGACAAGCTCGGCGACGTCGTCTTCGTCGAGCTGCCCGCCGTGGGCAGCGATGTCGCCAGCGGCACCGTCGTCGGCGAGATCGAGTCCACGAAGTCGGTCGGTGAGCTCTTCGCCCCCGTCACGGGCACCGTCGCCGAGACCAACGACGCCGTCGTCGAGAGCCCCGAGCTCGTCAACAGCGACCCCTTCGGCGCCGGCTGGCTGCTCAAGGTCACGTTCGCCGAGCTTCCTCCCCTCCTCAGTTACACCGAATACTCCGCCCTCATCGGCGAGTAACGCACACGAAAAGCGCAGGTTCCCGCACACATGTCA
>DATISQ010000347.1:0-6744 GCA_035581905.1 Cryobacterium sp. | reverse complement strand
GCCTGGAGCCTAGGCGTTCGAGCCCTGCTGCCAGGCGCCGGTGCCGAGGTACTGCACCTTCTTCGCGATCGAGACCGCGTGGTCGGCGAAGCGCTCGTGGTAGCGGCTGGCGAGGGTGGAGTCGACCGTGTCGGCCGCCTGTCCCTTCCAGGTCGCCCCGAGAACGGCGTCGAAGACGCTGAGGTGCAGCGCGTCGACCTTGTCGTCTTCGTTGCGGATGGTCTCGGCCAGCACCATATCCTCATTGGTCAGAAGATCGGTGAGCATGAGGGCGATCGCCGTGACGAGCGTTCCCATCTCTGCGAAGGTGCCGCGCAGGCTCTTCGGAACGACCTTGTCGGGGAACCGGTAGCGGGCCAACTGGGCGATGTGGGTGGACAGGTCGCCCATCCGCTCGAGCGACGCGCTGATGCGCAGGGCGCTGACGACGATCCGCAGGTCGCGTGCCACCGGCTGCTGCCGGGCGAGGATCGTGATGGCGAGCTCATCGAGTTCGATGGTCAACTCGTCGATCTTCTCGTCTTCGGAAATCGCTTCCTCGGCGAGGCCGACGTCGGACTCATTGAAGGCTCGCGTGGCCTTGTCGATGGAGATCGCCACGAGACGGGAGATCTCGACAAGGCGATCCTGAACTTCGGCGAGTTCCTGCTGGAATACTTCACGCATGGTGTGTGGTCCTTCCTGGGCGCGAGCAAAGCGCAGACACGTGAGCCCCACTTGGCCTCCACCGAATCATGGGGGAGCAAGGTTAACGGCAGGTGCCGTGACTTTGAACACTACCAAAAGTAGCCTGCGCGCCGGACCGGTCGGGTCTCCCGTTCGGAATAAGTGTCAGTAATCTGGATAGATGGAATCGACAGGGCTTGTGCTGATGGCGCTGGCCCTCGGTCTCGCTGTCGGCGCCGGATTCATGTCGCTGCTGCACGTGGCCGAACGTCACGGCCGGCGCGCCGCCGAGGTGGTGAACCCGGCCGTCCCCGACGGAATCGACCAGGTGCTCGACGCCCTCGAGACTGCCGGCGCCGTGGTCGACCCGTCCAATAATGTGATCAAGGCGTCCCAGGCCGCGGTGTCGATGGGGCTGGTCTGGAACCGGCAGCTGGTGCACACCGAGATCCTGGATCTGATCGGCCAGGTGCGCCGTTCCGGCGAGCCGGTCTCGGAGAACCTGGTTCTCTCCCGCGGGCCCTTCGGCGATGCCAGCATGCGCGTGCGGGTGCGCCTGGCTCGGCTGGGAACGCGGTACGTTCTTCTGCTGGCTGAGGACCGCACCGAGGCCTTCCGGCTCGACGAGGTGCGCCGGGACTTCGTGGCCAACATCAGCCACGAGTTGAAGACTCCGATCGCCGCCGTGGGATTGCTGGCCGAGGCGCTCAACCAGGCGGCGGACGAGCCGGCGCAGGTGCGCCGCTTCGCGAACCGTCTGACCACCGAGTCCGGACGGCTCAGCCGCCTGACGCAGGAGATCATCGAGCTGTCCCGTCTGCAGGCACAGGATTCCCTCACCGAGCCCGAAATCGTCGACGTCGACTCCGTCGTGGCCGCCGCAGTGGACCAGAGCCGGGTCACCGCGGAGGCGGACCAGGTCACGATCGCCGTGGGCAAGAAGTCGCGGGCCGAGGTGAGCGGCGACGGACGGCTCCTCGTGATGGCCGTGCACAACCTCGTGGCCAACGCCGTGAACTACTCGGCGGGGGGTTCCCGGGTCGGGGTCGGCGTGCGCAAAAACGCCGGAGTCGTCGAGATCAGCGTCACCGACCAGGGTGTGGGCATCGAAGAGGCCGACCTCGATCGGATTTTCGAACGCTTCTTCCGCGTCGACCAGGCCCGCTCCCGGCACACCGGGGGCACGGGGCTCGGCCTCGCGATCGTCAAGCACATCGTCCAGATCCACGGCGGCGACATCCGCGTCTGGTCGCAGCCCGGCAGCGGGTCGACCTTCACCATCCGCCTCCCGGAGGCGCCGTACCCCGCCCCGGCGGCGATAGGAGACACCCCATGAGCCATATTCTTCTGGTCGAAGACGAGAGCGCGCTCAGCGAGCCGCTGAGCTTTCTGCTCGAGCGGGAGGGGTACGAGGTCACGGTCGCCGAAGACGGGCCGAGCGCCATCACCGAGTTCGACCGCACCGGTGCAGACCTGATTCTGCTCGACCTGATGCTGCCCGGAATCCCGGGCACGGAGGTGTGCCGGGAAATCCGCACGCGGTCGTCGGTGCCGATCATCATGCTGACCGCCAAGGATTCCGAGGTGGACATCGTGGTCGGGCTCGAGCTCGGCGCCGACGACTACATCACCAAGCCGTACTCGACCCGGGAACTGCTCGCCCGCATCCGAGCCGTCTCCCGGCGGCGCACCGACGAGGCCGGCGAAGACCTGAGCCTGCTGACGGCGGGCACCGTGCGCATGGACACCGAACGGCACACCGTGACGGTGTCCGGCGAGATCGTGAACCTGCCGCTGAAGGAATTCGAGCTGCTGGAGTTCCTGCTCCGCAACGCCGGGCGAGTACTCACTCGAGGCCAGCTGATCGACCGGGTCTGGGGCAGCGACTACTTCGGCGACACCAAGACCCTGGACGTGCACATCAAGCGGATCCGGTCGCGGATCGAGGCCACCCCGTCGAATCCGACCATGCTGGTCACCGTGCGTGGTTTGGGCTACCGCTTCGACGCCTGAACGCCACCGCGTGAGCACCTGAGCGCCTGAAGGCCTCAGCGTGTCGCGCGAATCGGTGCGGCCGGTCGGCCTCGCCCTACGGGGCGGGGGTCGGCAGCAACGTCGAGTACTCCTCGAGCGAGCCGTCGAGCACCGGAACGAGGACCTCGGCGCCGGTCTCGTTGCCGTACTGGAAGAAGACCGGGAACAGCGACCCCGGGGCGACGTCGGCTGTGACGGTGACGGTCGGGGCATCCGGCGTGCCGAGGGTGACGCTGGATTTCGCGTCCACGGTCACGTCCTGGGTGACCTTCTCCGTGCCGTCGTCGTACTGCACGCTCAGGCTGTGCGCGGAGTCGCCGGAGTTGACCACGGTGACCACGAGGTTGGCGACGGCGCCGTCGTCCGACAGGAGCATGGCGTTGCGGATGGCGAGTTCGCCGACGTTTCCGCTGACCCCGTCGCTCGCGTCGTATTTCGCGGTCGTCGACTGCGGTGCCAGCAGGTTGCAGCCGCTGGTTCCCAACAGGATGCCGGCCGCCACGACGACGGACACGATGATTCGAGCTTTCACAACGCCTCCAAGAGTTCACCGTTCCGCCTGACGGCCAAACGCTGCAAATTTAGCTTTCGCTCCAGCCTACTGGCACTGGCCGGGCGGGACGGCGCGCGCCCGGGCGCGGGCGCGGCGAACCCTACCACTGGCTGCTGTGGTATCCTAGTCGCTGCGGAAGGGATACACATATGCTTTTTGAGGTTGGCGAAACCGTCGTTTATCCCCACCATGGCGCTGCGACGATCACCGAGGTGAAGACGCGGATGGTCAAGGGCGAAGAAAAGCTCTACCTGAAGCTCAATGTCACTCAGGGCGACTTGACCATTGAGGTGCCGGCCGAGAACGTCGACCTGGTCGGAGTTCGCGACGTGATCGGCAAGGAGGGCCTCGACAAGGTGTTCGAGGTGCTGCGCGCACCGTTCACCGAAGAGCCCACCAACTGGTCCCGCCGGTACAAGGCCAACCTGGAAAAGCTGGCTTCCGGCGATGTCATCAAGGTGTCCGAGGTCGTTCGCGACCTGTGGCGCCGCGACCAGGACCGCGGACTGTCCGCCGGCGAGAAGCGGATGCTGGCCAAGGCCCGTCAGATACTCATCTCCGAGCTCGCCCTGGCCGAGAAGACCGACGAAGAGAAGGCCTCCACGGTCCTCGACGAGGTCCTGGCCTCCTGACCGGGTCCGGACTCCTGACCGGCAGAACCAGACCTGACGCAACCAGAATTGCTTTCGCTGGAAGGCGGCGCCCGCGAGGTGCCGCCTTTCGCGGTTGAGGCTTCCGCAGTCCCGAACCGCCGCGGCACTCCGCCGCAGTTCCTTCCGCACCACCTCGCCACCCATCTCCCCGCGTCTATTCGTCGCCGACCTCACCAGATAGCCTCCAGATATGACTGAAACCCCTGTGCCCCAGGTCGCGGTCATCGTCGTCGCCGCCGGGAACGGCAGCCGCCTCGGCCACGACGAGCCGAAGGCGTTCGTCTCGTTGGCCGGACGCACCCTGCTCGAGCGCGCGCTGCTCTCCGTCTTCGGGATGCGGGACCCGGTGCAGGTCATCGTCGTCGCGCCCGACACCCACCTGGCCCACGCCCGCCGGGTCGCCTCGAGGGCCGCCCGGGGCGCATCCGTCGACGTGGTGGCCGGCGGAGCGAGCCGGCAGGAGTCGGTGAACCGCGGCCTGGCCGTGGTGCACCCCGGCGTGCGCACCGTTCTCGTGCACGACGCCGCGCGCGCCCTCACACCGGCCGCGCTCTGCGACGCCGTCGTCGACGCGGTGCTGGCCACCGGGCACGGCATCGTTCCCGGCCTGGCGGTGGTGGACACCATCAAGAGCGTCTCCGTCGCGGGCGTAATCCTGGGCACGGTGGACCGTGCCGGACTGTCCGCCGTGCAGACCCCGCAGGGCTTCCCGCGGGAGATGCTGGTCGCCGCGGTCGACGCGGCATCCGCCGGCTCCTCGGTCGAGGCGACCGACGATGCCGGCGTGGTGGCCGCCGCCGGCTACCCGGTCAGCGTGATCGCCGGTGACCCGCTCGCATTCAAGATCACGACCCCGTGGGACCTGAGCCGGGCCGAGTCCCTGCTCGGTGCGCGGGGGCCCGCCTCCCCTTCACGCGCCGACTCCGCGCCCCGCGTGGGCACCGGGCTCGATGTGCACGCCTTCGACGACCACTCCGAACTATGGCTGGCGGGCCTGCACTGGCCGGGGGAGCGTGGACTGTCCGGGCACAGCGACGGTGACGCCGCCGTTCACGCCATCTGCGACGCCCTGCTCTCTGCCGCCGGCCTGGGCGACATCGGGGGTGTCTTCGGCACATCCGATCCGCGCCTCGACGGTGCCCACGGCGACGTGTTCCTGACCGAGACCCTGCGCCTCCTGGCGGACGCCGGGTTCCGCGTCGGCAACGTCTCGGTGCAGATCATCGGCAACCGGCCCAAGCTCAGCCCGCGCCGGGCCGAGGCGGAGGCGCTGCTCGGGTCGCTGCTGAACGCGCCGGTCGCAGTGTCGGCGACCACGACGGATGCCCTGGGCTTCACGGGCCGCGGCGAGGGCGTCGCCGCCATCGCGACGGCGCTCATTCTCCCCGAACACCCGGCAGACCCTGACCTAAGCTGGGATGCGTGACCATGCGACTCTACGATTCCCGGGCCCAGGCCCTCCGCGACTTCATACCTCTCACCCCCGGCGCGGTGGGTCTCTACGTCTGCGGACCCACCGTGCAGTCCTCACCCCACATCGGTCATCTGCGCAGCGCCCTCGTCTACGACCAGCTCCGCCGCTGGCTCACCTACCGCGGTTTCGACGTCACCTTCGTGCGCAACGTCACCGACATCGATGACAAGATCCTCGCCCACTCTGCCGGTGGCACCGAGCAGTGGTGGGCGCTGGCCTACCGTTATGAGCTCGAATTCACCGCCGGATACCAGCGGCTCGGCATCCTCGCCCCCAGCTACGAACCGCGGGCGACCGCCAGCATCCAGCAGATGCAGGATCTGATCACCCGACTGATCGACCTCGGGCACGCCTACCCGGCCGACGACGGCTCCAGCGACGTGTACTTCGACACGGCGAGCTGGCCCGACTACGGCGACCTCACCCGCCAGCGCCGCGGCGACCTGGAACCGGCAGCGGATGCCGACCCGCGCGGCAAGAAGGACCCGCGGGACTTCGCCCTGTGGAAGGGCCGCAAGGCCGACGAGCCGGAGTCCGCCTCCTGGCCGTCCCCGTGGGGAGCCGGCCGTCCCGGTTGGCACATCGAGTGCGCGGCCATGGCGTCCCGCTACCTCGGATCCCACTTCGACATCCACGGCGGCGGGCTCGACCTGCGCTTCCCGCACCACGAGAACGAGCTGGCCCAGTCCAGTGCCGCCGGCGACGGCTTCGCGAACTACTGGGTGCACAACGGGCTCGTCAACGTGAACGGGCAGAAAATGTCCAAGTCGCTGGGCAACTCGGTCTTCGCGGCCGAGCTGCTCGACCAGGCGCGTGCCATCGTCGTGCGCTACTACCTGGGGGCGGCTCACTACCGTTCCACCATCGACTACCACGAGGGTTCCCTCGTGGAGGCCGAGGCCGCCCTCGAACGAATCGAAAGCTTCCTCGACCGCGCCGACCGCCGACTGGCGGACACCCGTTTCGCCGGATCCGGGGTCGAGATCGTCCCCGACGAGTTCGCGTCCGCCATGGACGATGACCTGGCCGTGCCTCAGGCTCTGGCCGTGCTGCACGACACCGTGCGCACCGGCAATGCGGCGCTGGACGCCGAAGATCTGCACGCGGCGGCCGCCGCGCGTGGTCACGTACTCGCCATGAGTGAGGTTCTCGGGATCAACCCCCTGTCGCCGGGCTGGTCCGTGGCAACGGACGAACCGGCCATGATCGCACTCACCGCCCTCGTCGAGCGCCTGCTCGACGACCGCGAAATCGCAAGGCAGGGCCGCGACTATGCGGCCGCAGACCGTATCCGGGACGAGCTCGTCGCCGCCGGAATTACCATCGAAGACACCCCCTCGGGTGCCCATTGGAGTTTTGACTGA
>DATISQ010000346.1:0-8115 GCA_035581905.1 Cryobacterium sp. | reverse complement strand
AATGCCGCGATCCGGCAGGGAACGGATGCCGCGCGCGCGGCCTTCCCCGGGTGCGGCACCGCCGTGCTCCCGGGGGACCTGCCCGCGCTCACCGCGGCCGGCGTCGACGCGGCGCTCGGCCTCGCATCCGTTCACGCGCGCTCGATGGTGGCCGACGAGGAGGGGACGGGCACCACGGCGCTGTTCGCGCTCGCCGGGGTGCCGTTCAGCCCCCGCTTCGGCCTCGGTTCCCGCGCCGCCCACGAGGCGGCCGGCCACGTGCCGCTCGGGCTGCCGGCGACCGCGTCGATCAGGCGTGACGTCGACACGGTCGAGAACCTCGCCGAGGCGCTGCGCCACGGGGTCGGCGTGCACACGAGCGCCCTCGTTGCTCCGGCGCTCGCCGCCGAGCCGGGCGGCGAGCCCGAGCCGGGCGGCGAGCCGTGACTCAGTACCGGTGCGGGTCCGGCCCATTCTCGACCCGCAGCCAGCGGTAGCCGTAGCCGTCCAGAGGGACGTCGGCCCGTCCCGCCGCGGTGAGCGGGAGTGACTCACCCGTGAGCAGGTCCGCCAGGTGGGTGGCTCCGCGCGGCGCGGGAACGGAGAATCGGACCTCGGCCGGTTCGGAGCCGAAGTTGTGCAGCGCCACCACGCGGCCGTTCTCCAGGCTGAGCATGTGGGTGAGCACCGCGGCATCCGGCTGCTGCAGCACCTCAAAGGCACCCCAACCGAACTCCGGTGCGTTGCGATAGTGCCGGATCAGGGTCTTGATGAAGTTCAGCAGCGAATCGGGGTCGCGCCGCTGGGTTTCGACGTTGACGTGCGCCGGCCCGAACCCGCCCTCGACCACGCCGGCGCTGAGCTTCGACGGCGGAGCGAGGGAGAACCCGCCGTTCTTGCCGTCGTGCCACTGCATCGGGGTGCGCACCGCCAATCGGCCCTTCTCCTCCAGGTTCTCGCCCATGCCGATCTCCTCGCCGTAGAACAGCACCGGGGTTCCGGGCAAGGAGAACAGCAGGCTGTAGACCATCCGCACGCGCCGGGGATCGCCGTCGAGCATCGGGGGAAGGCGGCGCACCAGTCCGCGGCCGAACACCTGCATCCGTTCCTCCGGTCCGAAGGCGGCGAAGACCTCGTCGCGCTCGGCATCCGTCAGCTTGTCCAGGGTCAGCTCGTCGTGGTTGCGCACGAAGTTGGCCCACTGCGAGTCGGGGGAGCCGATCGGGCGCGACTGCAACGCGTCGATCAGCGGGGCGACCTGCGCCCGGGCCAGGGACAGGTACATCTTCTGCATGCTGATGAAGTCGAACTGCATGGTCAGCTCGTCGCCCTCGGCGCCGCCGAAATACAGGGCCTGCTCGGCCCGGGGCAGGTTCACTTCACCGAGGAGCACCCCGTCCCCGGAGCGACGACCGAGGAACGACCGCAGGGAGCGCAGGTAATCGTGCGGGTCGGGGAAGGCGCCCTGGCCGCCGACCACACCGGTCGTCTCGAGCAGGAACGGGACCGCGTCGACACGGAAGCCCGCCAGGCCCAGCTCCAGCCAGAAGCCGATCACCTTGGCGATCTCGTCGCGCACGACCGGGTTGGTCACGTTGAGGTCCGGCTGGTGCTTGTAGAAGACGTGCTGGGAGTACTGGCCGGTTTTCGGATCGAGTTCCCACTTGCTGTTCTCCTGGTCGGGGAAGACCGGCTCGCCCTGCTTCGCCGGCGGCTCGTCGCGCCAGACGTAGTAGTCGCGGTAGGGGGAGTTGCGGCTGGACCGGGCCGAGATGAACCACGGATGCCGGTCCGAGGTGTGGTTGATCACCAGGTCCGCGATCACGCGCATCCCGCGATCCTTCGCGAGCCGGATCGTTTCGACCAGGTCGCCGAGATGGCCGAGCCGTGGGTCCACCGAGTAGAAATCGGTGATGTCGTAGCCGTCGTCGCGATCCGGTGTCGGGTAGAACGGCATGAGCCAGAGGCAGGTCACCCCGAGTTCGTTCAGGTAGTCGATGCGGTGGGCGAGGCCGGCGAAGTCCCCGGTCCCGTCGTTGTTCCAGTCCATGAACGTCTCGACGTCGAGGCAGTACACGACCGCGCTCTTCCACCACAGGTCGCTGGTATCGGTGACTTTCACGCGGAAGCCTTCCTGGTCGGGTGGAGCTGGGGAAGCACGTGCTCGCCGAACACATCGATGAAGCGGTCCTGGTCCTGGCCGACGTGGTGCAGGTAGATCTCGTCGACGCCGAGCTCGATCAGGGACGCGAGCCAGTCGGCGTGCTGCCGGGGATCAGGGGAGATGAGCACGGACTCGCGCATCGCCTCCGGCGGCACGTGCTTGGCGGCCTCATCGAAGGCCTCCGGGGTGTCGAGGTCCCAGCAGAGCGGCGGAGAGAACACATTGGTGCGCCACTGGTCGTGCGCGATCGACAACGCCTCTTCGTCGCTGTCGGCGTAACTCAGATGCACCTGCAGGGCGACCGGTCCGGTGCCGCCCGCATCGCGGTAGCTGCCGATCACCCGGCGCAGCGTCGGGGCCGGCTGGGCGATGGTCGCGAGCCCGTCGGCCCAGTCCGCCGCCCAGCCCGCGGTCTCGGCGCTCACGGCGGCGGCCAACAGCAACGGCGGGGTCTCCGGGCGGGTCCAGAGCCGGGCCCGGTCGACCTTCACCAGACCGTCGGCGCTCACTTCCTCACCCGCGAGGAGGGCTCGGATGATCTGCACCGATTCGACGAGCCGCGCGTTCCGCACGTCCTTGCGAGGCCAGCCGTCGCCGGTGATGTGCTCGTTGGCGGCCTCCCCGGACCCGAGTGCCACCCAGAAGCGGCCTTCGTACATGGCCGACAGCGTCGCCGCGGCCTGCGCGATGATCGCGGGATGGTAGCGCTGGCCCGGCGCGTTCACGACGCCGAATGGGAGGCCGGTCGACTGCAGGGCGGCCCCGAGCCAGGCCCAGGCGAAGGCCGACTGGCCCTGCCGTTCGCTCCAGGGCGCGAAATGGTCGGAGCACATGGCCGCGGTGAAGCCGGCGGCCTCCGCCCGCTGCACCGCGCGCAGCAACTCGGAGGGACGGATCTGTTCGTGCGAGGCGTGGAATCCAATCACTGTCATGCCGTGACCCTAGACCGGTCGCCGGGGGGAATTCCAGTGCCGCGCCTCCTCGCGACCGCTGTGTCGCGAGGATCTCCGCGCTATTTCTTGAAGACGGCCCGTCGGTGGCGCCGGAACATCTCACGCCGGTGGATGCCGGCAGCAGGCCCTGCCGACGGCATCCGTCGTGGCCGGGTACAACTAGACCGGCGTCGTCTCGGCCGCCCGTGCGCCCACCTGCACGGCCAGCGCCTCGAGCACATCCGCCGGGGTCGCTGCGGCCTGGATGGCGGCCCGGAAGGCCGGCTTCATCAGCGCGCGGGAGAGCTGGGCCAACACCTTGAGGTGTTCGTTGCCGGCTGAGGCTGTCGGAACGGCAATCATGAAGATGAGCGTCGCCTTCGACCCGTCGGCCGAGTTCCAGTCGATGCCGGAGCTGCTGCGGGCGAAGGCGATCACCGGGGAGGTGACCCCGTCGGACTTGGCGTGCGGGATGGCAATACCGTCCCCGATGCCGGTGGTGCCGTGCTCCTCGCGGTCGAACGCGGCCTGCGCGACCGCTGCCTCGTCCCGGACCCGCCCGGTGGTGCTCATCAGCCCGGCCAGGGTGCGGATCATCGTGTTCCGGTCTGTCGGGTCCACGTCGAGCACGATCGTGCGCTCGTCGATGTAGTCGAGCACGGTCTTCGTCAGAGGCAGGACGGGCACGACCGCGGCGGATTTGTCACTCGCGTCGGCACTCGCGTCGGCACCGGGGGTCGGCGCGGGTGCCGTGGCGGCATTCCCGCCGTCCTGATCGGCGGACGGCTCGCGGCGGTGGGCCCGGCGGGCGGAGACACCCAGCAACAGCAGGGCCACGAGGGCGGTGATGATCGAGCCGACGATGAGGGCCAGGAAATACATGGGCACGCCCGAAACGGCGCCGAAGACAGCGACGATCGGTCCGCCGTGCGGTACCGAGTCGGTTACGGCGAAGAAGGCCGCGATTCCGCCGGCAACGGCCCCACCGATCATGTTGGCGGGGATGACCTGCAGGGGTTTGGCGGCGGCCAGCGGGATGGCGCCCTCGGTGATGCCGAAGAACCCCATGAAGAGCGCGGCGATGCCGGCCTCGCGTTCCACCGGGGTGAAATAGCGGCGACGGACGAGGGTGGCCAGGCCCATGCCCAGCGGTGGCACGGCGATGGCCGCAGCGACCATCCCCATGGGGGCCGGGTTGCCCGAGGCGATCAGGGCGCTGCCGAACAGGAATGCGGTCTTGTTGATCGGGCCACCCATGTCGAACCCGACCATGGCACCGAGGATGAGGCCGAGCAGCACGACGCTGCCGCCATCAAGGCCGGTGAGGAAGACGGTCATCGAGGAGAAGACCCAGGCGATCGGCTGGCCGAGAGCAAGCACGAACAGGCCGCCGACGACGAGCGTGGTGATCACTGGGATGACGAGGATCGGCATGATCGGTCGAATGAAACGGTGCACCGGGATTTTCTTGATACCGAGGGCGACGAAGCCCACCAGGAAACCGGTGACGATGCCGCCGATGAAGCCGGCGCCTGATTCGGAGTTGTAGAAGGATCCGGTCGTGGCGATCCAACCGCAGATCATGCCGGGCGCGAGCCCGGGCCGGTCGGCGATCGCGTAGGCGATGAAGCCGGACAGGATGGGGACCATCAGGGTGAAGCCGAGAACACCGATCTGGTTGATCGTCAGCCAGAAGCTGCCCTCCGGGATGACCAGGCCCTGCGGAGTCGCCTCGCCGCCGAGCGAAAGTGAGATCGCGATCAGGAGCCCGCCGACAACGACGAACGGGATCATGTAGGAGACGCCGTTCATCAGCGCGCGGTACAGGGTGCCCCCGAAGTCGGCTTTTCCGGCGGCCGGACTCCCCGCCGCGTCGGGGCTGCCCGCGGCGCGGGGTTGGGCGGCAAGAGCCTGCGCCATCAGTTGCTGCGGGTGGTGGATTCCATCGGCGACCTTCGCCGAGATCAGCCGTTTGCCGGCAAACCGGGACAGGTCGACCTGGGTGTCGGCCGCGATGACGATCGCATCTGCGCGCCTGATCTCGTCCGGGCTGAAGGTTCCCTCGACTCCGACGGAGCCGTGGGTCTCAATGCGCACGCCATAGCCGAGCTCCGCGGCCGCGGCCTCCAGCTTCTCCGCCGCCATATAGGTGTGCGCGATGCCGGTGGGACACGCAGTGATGCCCAGGATCAGAATTGCGGGCGGTGCCGCCAGAGGTTCGGGCATGACAACGAAGTCCTTCCGGGTGGGGCCAACCGGAATCCTCGCTAATACCCGGGGGCAGATTTCATAAGCGTGGCTAACGGTATCACGGGCCCTGAGCCGACCTCCCGCCGCAGGGCGCTCAGACGGCAGCGAGGGTACTGCGGCCGAGGGTCAGTACCTCGGCGGCCAGCGCGGCCGTCGTGGGTGCGTCCCGCATCCAGAGGGGCACGGCGACCGAACGGATGCCGGCGGCCGCCAGCGCAGGCAACGCACCGGCATCCGTCTCGTCCACCAGCCACCCGTCGAGCACACCGCCCGCGGCGCGGGAGCCGTAGTGCAGGCCCACGGCCTCGGCCGAGGTCGCCACGCCGATCGTCTGCAGGCAGGCGTCGGCCATGCCGCGCACCGCCGCGCCCGCGATGATCGGCGAGACGCCGACGACCGCGGCGGCGGTGGCGGCGAGGGCCGCCCGGATGCCCGGCACGGCGAGGATCGTGCCGACCGACACCACCGGGTTCGACGGGGGCAGGATGACCAGATCGGCCGTCAGGATGGCGTCGACGACGCCCGGTGCGGGCACGGCGGACTCCAGCCCGACCTGGACGAACCCGGTCACCGCAACGGTCGCCCGGTAGCGCACCCACCACTCCTCGAAGTGGATCAGGTCGCCGGCCCGGTGCTCGTCGGCGTCCATAGCCAGGCGGGCATGTGTCTCCACGGGGGTGTCGCTCATCGGCAGCAGGCGCGCCCCCGGCTGCCAGCGGCGGCAGAGGAACTCGGTGGCCTCGCTCAGCGTGGACCCGTTCCGGAGCAGGTCGCTGCGCACGATGTGGGTGGCCAGGTCCAGGTCGCCGAGCGTGAACCAGGACCAGCCGCGCCCGTAGGCGGCGATCTCCGCGGAGGTGCGGCGGGATTCGCCCGGACGGCCCCAGCCCTGGTCCTCGTTGATGCCACCGCCCAGGGTGTACATCACCGTGTCGAGGTCGGGGCAGATCCGCAGCCCGTCGAGCCACATGTCGTCGCCCGTGTTCACGATCACGGTCACCGTCGCAGCCGGGTCGGTTTCGGCCAGGTGCTGCAGCAGCCCGCGGGTGAACCGGGCGCCGCCGATGCCCCCGGCCAGAACCGTGATGGACGTCATCTGCTGCCTCTTCCCTGCCGGGTGGCCTCGGGTTCGAGGGTGGGCGGGAACGCCGGAATCGGCGCTGTGGGAGAGAACACGATCACCGGATGTCCGCCGCGCGGATGCGGGATCACGTCACAGTCCACGCCGTAGACCTCCGCGATGGTGGAGGGCCGCAGCACCTCTTCCGGGGTTCCGGCGGCGACGAGGCGCCCCCGGTGCAGCAGCAGGATCTGGTCGCAGAACGCGGCGGCCAGGTTCAGGTCGTGCAGGGCCAGGATCGCGGTCAGGCCGGTTCCGTTGCCGGCGCCCGTGCTTGGGTCTGCGCCGGCCGTACCCGTGCCGGCCTCCGAACCGTCCGCCGTGCCCGTGCCCGTGCCGGAGCACAGCTCGCGCACCTGCCCGAGCAGCCCGAGCTGAGCGCTCACGTCGAGGTGGTTGTTCGGCTCGTCCAGCAGCAGCAGGCTCGGCCGCTGCGCCAGCGCCCGGGCGATCTGCGCGCGCTGCTGCTCGCCGCCGCTGAGGGTGTGCCAGGCCCGGTCGGCCAGATCACTGCCGCCGACCACGGCCAGCGATTCCTCGGCCACCCGGTGGTCGTCGTCGCCGCCGAAGCTGCCGAGCACCCGGCTGCGGTGCGGGATCCGACCGAGGAGCACGACTTCGCGCACCGTGAGGTCGACACTGGGCGCGGCGTTCTGCTCGAGCAGCGCCACCCGCCGGGCGGTCTCCCGCCGGGACAGGCCCGACACCCCGCCGGCCCGTGCCCGGCCGACGCGCGATCCGTCGAGTTCGACGCCGCCGGCATCCGGTGTCTCCAGCCCCGCGATCAGACGCAGCAGCGTGGATTTGCCGGCCCCGTTGGGCCCGAGCAGGCCGGTGACCGCGCCCGTGGGCACGACCGCCGACACGTCGGTCAGAATCGCGGTGCCGCCGATCTGGAACGACACCCGGTCGAGGATCACGACCATGCGGCGGCCTTCCTGCTCTTGATCAGCACGATGAAGACCGGCACGCCGATCAGCGCGGTGATGATGCCCACGGGCAGCTCGCGCGGGTCGAACACCGTGCGGGCGAGCGTGTCGGCCACGATCAGGAACAGGGCGCCGAGCACCACGGTGAGCGGCAGCAGGCGGCGGTGGCCGGGCCCGCTCAGGCCGCGCACGAGGTGCGGCAGGATCAGGCCGACGAAGCCGATGGCCCCGCTCACGGCCACCATCGCGCCGGTCAGCAGCGCCACCGCTCCGAGCAGCATCCACCGGGTGCGGTTGACGTTCATGCCGAGGGATGCCGCGGCGGTGTCCCCGAAGGTGAAGGCGTCAAGTCGGGTGGCCGAGAGCACGATCCCGGCGCCGACCACCACGAGGGCGGTGCCCGAGATGACGACGCTGGACCACGAGCTGCCGGCCAGTGAGCCCAGCAGCCAGTTGAGGATCTCCCGGTAGGAGTCGCCCTTGGCCGCCCAGAAGATGATGAAGGAGGTGCCGGCCCCGCCCAGCTGCGCGATGGCCAGGCCGGACAGCACCGCCCGCCCGGGCGTGATCGTGCCGCCGACCCGGGCGATGCTCAGGGTGGCTACGAGGGCGGCCAGCGCGCCGAGGAACGCAGCGGCGGGCAGCGCCACTGCCACGCCGAGGACGATAACGCCGACCGCGCCGAGCAGCATCCACCGGGTGCGGTTGACGTTGATGCCGAGGGATGCCGCGGCCGTGTCC
>DATISQ010000345.1:0-6237 GCA_035581905.1 Cryobacterium sp. | reverse complement strand
AGGCCAGCAGCGAGTGCCGCCAGACCATCAGGGCGCTGGTGAGCAGCAGGGTGCCGGTGCAGAGGCCGATCAGCTGCGGGTAAATGGTGGTGAACACGGATGCTCCTAAGCGACCAGGTAGGAAGCGGTGACGGCCAGCAGACCGAGGGCGAACGACCCCGCCAGCAGCTCGGGCACGCGGAACAGCCGCGCCTTGGCCAGGAAGACCTCACCCACGCTGAGCACGACGCCCAGCAGCAGGATCTTCACGGTGACGGTGCCCACGCCGACCAGCACACCGAGCACCGAGAAGTCGGTCACGATGCCCCACGGCACGATCAGATTGGCGAGCAGGCCGAGCAGGGCCGCCAGCTTGAGCCAGGAGCCGAGTTCGAGCCAGGCCAGGTCGCGGCCGGAGGCCTCCAGCACCATGGCCTCGTGCAGCATGGTCAGTTCGAGGTGGGTCGACGGGTTGTCGACGGGCAGGCGGCTGGTCTCGGCCATGATGGCGATGGCCAGCGCGACCATGGCCAGCAGGCTGACCGGGGAGATGATCACGGCCGGATTCTCGAGCCGGGTCTCCACGATCAGCGAGAGGGTGGAGGTTCCGGCCGGGATGGAGAGCGCGTAGACGGCGAGCAGCAGCGTCGGCTCGACCAGGGCAGCGACGGTCATGTGCCGGCTGGACCCCATCCCGCCGAATGCGGTGCCGGCGTCGAGGCCGACCAGGGCCAGGGCCACCACGCCGATCAGCATGACGGAGACGATCACGAACAGGTCGCTGGGGATCAGCGGCAGCGGCAGGGTGCCCACCAGCGGCAGCAGGGCGCAGAGCAGCAGGCTGGAGACCAGGAGGGTGACCGGGCCGGCCGCGAGCATCCAGCTGCTGTCGGCGGCGCGCACCGGGTTCTTCGCCAGGAGCTTCCGCACATCGCGCCACGGCTGCCAGATGCCGGAGCCGGCGCGGCCCTCGAGGCGGGCCCGCACCTGGCGGATCACGCCGATCAGCACGGGGGCGAGGAACACGAACAGCACCAGCTGCACGAGGGCGATGATGATCGCCGCGGCGCCGGTCACAGGGACACCACGATCAGAACCGTGAGCAGGGCGACGAAGGAATAAGACAAGTAGCGATGGATGCTGCCGTTCTGCGCGCGTCGGGCCAGAATGCCGAACCGTTGCAGGAGGTTCAGCACCGGGCGGTAGAGCCGGGTTTCGACCACGTCGGACACCGTCTGTTCCACGTGCACGCGTTCCACCAGGTAGCGGGATTCACCGACATGGGTGACCTCCACGTCGCGGGAGGGCCGGAGCACGTCGTCGAAGACGCGCACCAGGGGCTCGGCGTACGAGGTGGCGGTGTACTGCATCCGCGGCCGCAACCGGGACCCGCCGCCCGCCCAGGGGAGCGGCGAGGTGCGGACGGGGGGCCGCCGGGCGGAGATGAACAGCGCGATCAGCACGGGCAGGAGGAGCAGGCCGGCCAGCACCACGAAGGTGGTGGGGTCGAGCACGGCGTCGATGCCGCGGGCGTCGACGCCGGCGAGGCCGATGGTGCGCACATCGGGGGCGAACTCCGGGCCCACGGCCGAGCCGACGGCCATGGCGAGCGGGCCGGGCAGGAGGCCGAGCACGACCACCAGGAGGGCGCCGAGCACGAGCGGGATCCGCATGATGAGGGGCACCTCGCCGGCCAGTTTGGCTTTCTGGGAGCGCGGGCGGGCCAGGAAGGCGATCCCGTAGGCCTTGACGAACGTGAGCAGGGCGAGCCCCGCGGTCAGGGCGATCACGGCAACCGCGAGCGGCATGGCAACGGATGCCGTGACGGAGACGACCTCCCCGTCCACCCGGGAACCGTGGATCAGGGCCTGCAGCAGCATCCACTCGGCGACGAACCCGCTCGTGACGGGCAGAGCCGCGGCACCCATGGCGGCCACGCCGAACGCGGCGCCGGTCCAGGGCATCCGGCTGCCGAGGCCGCCGAGCCGGTCGAGGTTCATCTCGCCGGCCGCGCGGGCCACGGCTCCGGCGCCGAGGAACAGGGTGGACTTGAACGCGGCGTGGCTGAGCATCAGCAGCAGGGCGGCGACGAGGGCGGCGTCGGCCGCGGCCGTGGCGTTGTCGGCGCGCAGCAGAACGGATGCCCCGAGCCCCAGGAACACCAGCCCCATGTTCTCGGTCGTGGAGTAGGCCAGCAGCACCTTGAGGTTGCTCGCCACCGAGGCCTGCAGGATCCCGTAGAGCGCGGACACCCCGCCGAGCACCATGATCAGCACGCCCCACCAGGCCGGGCCGTTGGGCAGCAGTCGCACGAGGACCAGGAGGGCGCCGTAGACGCCGATGTTGACCATCGCGCCGCTCATCGCGGCGGCGACGTGGCCGGGGGCCTCGGGCAGCACCCGGGGAACCCAGACGTGCAGGGGCACGAGCTCCGCCTTGCCGCCGAAGCCGAGCAGAAGCAGGAGGAAGGCCACACTCGCCTGCCAGGAGTAGGGGTCGATGGTGGCGAGGTCGGCGAACCCGGTGCCGCCGGCCAGGCCGGCGAGCATCGCGAATCCGGCCAGCACGAAGAAGAAGCTCAGCTGAGACATCGCCGAGTACCAGACCAGGGCGGAGGCGACCGTGCCGCGGGTGGCGTGGTGGGCCAGCAGCAGCGCCGTCGAGCCGAGCGTCATGATCTCCCAGAACAGCAGGAAGGACACCACGTCGGTGGCGGCCGGCACCAGCTGCATGCCGTACAGGAACACGGCCATCGAGAGCCACGCGGCGCGCGAGGCCGAGGCCACCCGCGCCGAACCGATCCCGAACAGGGAGGCGAGCACGCCGACCACGGAGACGACCACCATGACGAGGCCACCGAGGCGGTCGGGGGAGAGCACGAGCGGGTCCATCGGGAGGGCAGTGGGGATCGTCAACGACCCGGTTCCGCCGGAGAGGGCGATCGCGCCGGTGACGATGCCGGCCGCGGCAAGCAGGGTGCAGAGGGTCCCGCTGACGCGGGAGCGCCAGGATGTCGGGGTGAGCAGGGCCGCGGCCACGGCGACCACGAGCAGCAGGGTCTGGCCGAGCATCCCGGCTTCAAGGGCGGTCATCGGCCGGTCATCCGGCGCAGCGCCGCCACGATGACGGCCGGTTCGGGCGGATTGCCCGGCACGGAGAGGTCGACGTGCACGAAATCGGACACCGGCCCGGCCACGCCGTACCCCGCGGCGAAGACGCCGCCGGTGATAGCGCAGTCGCCGACGGCGATCACGAACCGGGGGGTCGGTGTGGCGTCGATCGTGCGGTGCAGCGGCTCGATCAGGTTGCGGGTGACAGCGCCGGTGATCACGAGCACATCGGCGTGACGCGGCGACGCGACCAGACGGATGCCGTAGCGCTCGACGTCGTAGACCGGGCCGAACGCGCTCTGCACCTCCAGCGCGCAGTCGTTGCCGCTGCCGGCGTTGATGAACCGCACCTGCACACTGCCGCCGAAGACCTCGGCGCCGGGGAACAGGGGCGGGGCGGGCGGGGCCGGTTCGGCGATGCGCCCACTGCTGCGGATGAGATTCGTGAGTCGTTTGACGCTCAACTCAGGCTCCGTGTGGCACGATACATCATTACTTCTTTATATACCTATATGATGAATTTATCAAATAGATTCGGGTCAGTCTTCGGGCCAGGACGCGCTCAGGGCGTCCACGGCTGCCTGGGTGTAGTCGATCACCGCGGTGAGCAGCTGCTCCATCGAGGTCGACCGGAGCAGTTCGATCTGGTCCAGCGGGCCCAGCGGAGCGATCCCGGCGATCTGCCACGCGGCTGCCGTCGGATCCCGGGACAGCTCCACCGTCGACGGCCAGAGCTGGTCGGCGAATTCGCTCGCGAGGGCCAGGGCACGTCGGACGGCCTGCTCGGCGCGTTCCCGCAGCGGCAGCAGGTCGTCTTCCCAGTCGAGTGCCTCGAGGGCACGCACCGTGGCCCGGGGGTGCGGGTCCTCGGTCAGCCAATCGATGACCTCGATCCGTCGTTCTCCCTGGGCGGTCACCCCGATGAAGCCCTCGGCGGCCTCGAGTTCGGTGATCTGGGCCACGGTGCCGTAGCCGAACCGCCGTTCGCCGCCGCCGACCTCCTGGCCGCGTTCGATCAGCACCACGCCGAACTCGGCCGGCTCCTCTTTGAGGATGTGGGACAGCATGACCAGGTAACGGTCTTCGAACACCCGCAGCTGCAGCGGCATATAGGGGAAGAGGACCGACCCCAGCGGGAACATCGGCAGGGTCGTCACCGGCAGCGAGGTCATCGGCGGGCCGCCCGCATCAGGCAATCATCGCGTCGGCGACGTGACGTCGGGGAAGGGAGAGGTGCCGGGGACGGACGCGCCGGGGCCGGTTCCCTCGCGGCGTCCGGTGCGCTCCAGCAGCGGGGTGACCCGGTAGGGGATCAGCTCGCCCATGGCGAGGGACGTCTCGGTGCGATCCACGCCCTCGCAGGCGAGGATGGTGCCGTCGATGCGGAACAGGTCGTCGGCATCCGCGCAGACCACCCGCACCAGGATGTCGGTGGCCCCGCTCATGCCGTGCGCCTGCACGATTTCCGGGATGCGGGCGAGCTCGGCAACGATCTGGGCGAGGCGTTTCTGCTGCACATGCACCTCGATGAAGGCCGTCAGCGGGTAGCCCAGCGCAACCGGGTTGACGCGGCGGTCGAAGGAGAGGAACGCGTTCGATTCCTCGAGCCTGGCCATGCGCGCCTGCACCGTGTTGCGGGAGAGGTGCAGCTGCTGGGCCAGCGCGACGAACGTGCTGCGCGGGTCGGCGCACAGGGCGCTGAGCAGCTGTAGGTCGACTTTGTCGAGACTGTGCATAATGCTCGACGCTAGCATGCAGGGAGCCCCCTGAATAGGGCAAATTGCTCAATATTCATCGACATGGTTGTGCTCCGTGTCGCGCAATCGTACGCTCTCAACAACTTCGGCAACGACGCTGGGAGCGGTCTTATGCACACTGTCCATTCCGGGGAGACCCCCGACATTGTTTTGCAGCTGCTGAGCCCCGAGGGGGTGCGGCTGGCCGACGCCGATCTGGATCCGTGGGTCGCGGATGTGACCGGGGCGGATCTCGCCGCGCTCTATCAGGACATGGTGGTGGTGCGCCGCATCGACGCCGAGGCCACGGCGCTGCAGCGCCAGGGCGAGCTGGGGCTCTGGCCCCCGCTGCTGGGGCAGGAGGCCGCGCAGATCGGGTCGGGCCGTGCGCTTCACGCCGACGACTTCGTCTTCTCCAGCTATCGCGAGAACGCGGTCGCCTGGTGCCGCGGGGTGGCGCCCACGGACATCCTTCGGGTCTGGCGCGGCACCGCGCAGTCCGGCTGGGACCCGCTGGTGCACGGGATGGCGACGCCCAGCATCATCATCGGGGCGCAGACCCTGCACGCCACGGGCTGGGCGATGGGAGCCCGGTTCGACGGCGCGGACTCGGTGGCCGTTTCCTACTTCGGCGACGGCGCGACCAGCGAGGGCGACGTCAACGAGGCGCTCGTGTTCGCGGCGAGCTTCCAGGCGCCGGTGGTCTTCTTCTGCCAGAACAACCACTGGGCCATCTCCGAACCGGTCGGGCTGCAGGCCCGGGCCAGCATCGCCGGCCGGGCCCCCGGGTTCGGCATCCCCAGCCTCCGCATCGACGGCAACGACATCCTGGCGGTGATGGCCGCGACCCGGCAGGCCCTGCACCGGGCCCGCACCGGGGGAGGTCCCACCTTCATCGAGGCCGTCACCTACCGGATGGGCCCGCACACGACGGCGGATGACCCCACCCGCTACCGGCCGGCGGCCGAACTCGAGGAGTGGGCGAAGAAGGACCCGATCCTGCGCCTGCGGCGGCTGCTCGATTCCCTCGGCCTGTTCACGCCCGAGCTGGAGTCCGAGACGCAGTCCCTGTCCGACGCCACTGCGGCCGAACTGCGGGCCGGCTGCATCGGCCTGCCTGACCCGGAACCGTTGACCGTGCTCGCCAACGTCTACGCCACCCCGCACGCCGGGGTCGACCGCCAGCGTGCGGAGTACGCGGCCTACCTGGCGAGCTTCGAGCCGACCGGAGGGACGGCATGACGACCATGGCAACCATCCGGAGTTCCCCCGCCCCCACCGCGAACGACGCCACGCCGGTGCCGCCCACCGAAACGCCGCCGAGCGAGACGACGACCCTGACCCTGGCCAAGGCGATCAATGCCGGGCTGCGTCGCGCCATGCTCGACGACCCGAAGGTGGTGCTCCTCGGC
>DATISQ010000344.1:0-5635 GCA_035581905.1 Cryobacterium sp. | reverse complement strand
CGACTTCGCCGACGACCTCAACTCCTGGCGCGGCGGGGCCCTCGGCCCGGCGCACACCCTGCGGCAGAGCGCGTTCCTGCGCGGCTCCAACGCCTCCGCGAAGGTCGACGGCCTGTTCTACGCCGGCGGCACCACGATCCCAGGCATCGGGCTTCCGATGTGCCTGATCAGCGCCGAAATCCTGCTCAAGCGCATCAACTCGGACACGAGCACGGGCCCGCTGCCGGAACCGCTGCCGAACTCCGTGCGGGCGCCGCTGCCGGAAGCCCAGTGACCTTCGCGTACCTGCTGACGCTGCTTCTGAGTCTGGGGGCGATGGTGCTGCTCGACCATCGTTTCCGGCTGTTCTTCTGGCGGAACCCGGTGCGGGCGGCCATCGTGCTCGGCGCCGGGCTCGTGTACTTCCTGGTCTGGGACCTCTTCGGCATCGGCCTGGGAATCTTCTACCGCGGCGAGACGAACCTGATGACCGGCCTGCTGCTGGCCCCGGAGTTGCCCGTGGAGGAGTTCTTCTTCCTCGCCTTCCTCTGCTACCTCACCATGAACGCCGTGCAGGGGGCGCGCCTGCTGCTCGCCGCCCGGGCCGCCCGCGCCACCCGGACGGTCGTCGACGACGGGAGCGACGGATGACCTACCTCCTCCTGAACACCGTCTTCCTGGTGCTCGCCACGGCCGTGTTCCTCGTGGCCGTGCGCCGCGGCCGCCTGTCCCGGCACCGCATCATGGCCGCCGGGATCGCCCTGGCCGCCGTTCTCGTGCTCACCGCCGTTTTCGACAGCATTATGATCGGGGTCGGGTTGGTCGACTACGATCCGAGTCGCATCTTCGGGCTGCGGATCGGCCTGG
Organism: Cryobacterium sp.; assembly: GCA_035581905.1. Lineage (GTDB taxonomy): Bacteria > Actinomycetota > Actinomycetes > Actinomycetales > Microbacteriaceae > Cryobacterium. The sequence continues at coordinate 4,789 of DATISQ010000344.1, read as the reverse complement.
CCCCGATCGAAGACTTCGCCTATCCCGTTGCGGCAGCGCTCCTGCTGCCCGCGCTCTGGGCCCTGCTGGAAAGAAAACCGAATGACTGAGACCCGTACCCCGCCGCTCTGGAAGACCCGGCAGGTACTGCTCTCGTCGCGGCCGTTGAGCTGGATCAACACGGCGTTCCCCTTCGCCGCGGCGTATGTGGTGACGACCGGCCGGGTGGACGCCCTGCTGGTGGTGGGCGCCCTGTTCTTCCTCATCCCGTACAACCTGCTGATGTACGGGATCAACGACGTCTTCGACTACGAGTCCGACCTGCGCAACCCGCGCAAGGGCGGCGTCGAGGGGGCCATGCTCGACCCGGGCCTGCACCGCACGGTGCTGGTATCCGGGATCGTGACGGCCGTGCCCATGCTGGTGGCGATGCTCGTGCTGGCCGGCACGGAGCATCCGTGGTCGTGGCTGATTCTGGCCGTGAGCCTGTTCGCGGTGGCCGCGTACTCCGTTCCCGGCCTGCGGTTCAAGGAGCGCCCGATCGTGGACTCGATCACCTCGAGCACCCACTTCGTCAGCCCCGCGGTCTACGGGCTCGCGGTGGCCGGCGCCGTCGTGACGCCCGGCCTGGTGGCCCTGCTCGCGGCCTTCTTCCTCTGGGGCATGGCCAGCCACGCGTTCGGTGCGGTTCAGGCTGTCGTGCCCGACCGGGAAGGCGGCATCGCCTCGATCGCGACCGCGCTCGGCGCGGCGCGCACCGTGCGCCTGGCGGTCGCGTTCTGGGCTCTGGCCGGGGTGCTGATGCTCTTCACCGGCTGGCCCGGGCTGCTGGCCTCGGTGCTCGCGGTGCCCTACATCCTCGCGGCGTGGCCGTTCCGATCGGTGTCCGACGAGCGGGCCGAGACCGCGAACGCCGGTTGGAAACGGTTTCTCTGGCTCAACTTCCTGACCGGCTTCCTGGTGACCATGCTGCTGATCGCCTGGGTGATGCTCGGACCGTTCTAGCCTGCGTTTCCTTCCCGCCTGCGGGTCGTAGAGTCGAGGGATGGAACCTCTGACCAGCGCCCGCGTCGACAGCTGGACCTGGGCCGTGCGGATGTTCAAGACCCGTTCCCAGGCCACGGCGGCCTGCCGGGCCGGTCATGTGAAGGTGAACGGCGAGCGGGCCAAGTCCGCGCAGACCGTGCGGATCGGCGATGAGGTGCGGGTTCGGATCAGCGGTTTCGACCGCATCCTGGTCGTCTCGAAAATCATGGTCAAGCGGGTCAGCGCGCCGGTCGCCGCGGAGTGTTTCGTCGACAAGACGCCCCCGCCGCCGCCGCGCGAGGAGGTGGCGCTGCTCCCGATGCGGGACCGCGGCGCCGGCCGCCCCACCAAACGCGAACGCCGGGAGATCGACCGGCTCCGCGCGCCCGAGCCGCCCCCGCGCGACCCCGACGAGGACTAGCGGCTGGAACATCTCCGTCAGGCACGGGACCTCCAGGACAGGGTGAGGGGGGCGACGAGCAGGCCGACCTCCGAGCGCACCCACCACTCGCCGGTGTCCCGGCGTTCGTCCGGGGTCGAGTAGCGGTAACGGTAGACCCGGGCGCGCACGTACCGGGGTGGGGCCTGTGGGAACGGGTTGACCCGCAGCATCCGGAGCGTGGGCCGGTCGCCCTCGAGCAGGCGGACCAGGAACATCTCGAACCAGCGGGTGTCCGGGGCGCCGAGGGCCAGGAACCACATCAGCCAGTCCAGCCGCAGATGGTAGGGAGCGAACTGGCGGGGCCGCTGCGCGGGGCTGCCGGGCTTACCGCGGAACTCGTAGGCCCGCCAGCCCGTCTCGTCGGCCGGGTCGGCGGCGGCGCTGCCCTCGACGACCACCTCATGGCGCTGCCGGGTCACCGTGCCGAACGCGCCATAGGCGTTCACCAGGTGGTACCGGTTGAAGCTCGCGTTCATCAGCTGACGGCGGGCGAACAGGTTGCGCAGCGGCCAGTAGCTCAGCACGAGCAGCAGAGCCGTGGCCAGGCTGACCACGATCACGAACCAGAGCGGAGCGCCCGGTGCGACCGGTGCGACCGGTTCGGCCGAAAGCCACGGCAGCAGCGCGCGCAGCGTGGCATCGTCGACGGCAGAGAAGGCCAGCACGATGGTGATCGCGTTCAGCCAGGCGAAGTTGCCGGTGAGCACCAGCCAGAGCTGGCTCAGCATCACGATCAGGGCCGCGACGGATGCGACGGGCTGGGGCGCGAACAGGAAGAACGGCACGACCAACTGGGCGAAGTGGTTGCCGAGGACCTCCACCCGGTGGAACCATCGCGGCAGGTGGTGCGCGAACCAGCTGAGCGGGTTCGGCATCGGCTGCGTCTCGTGGTGGTAGTAGAGCGCGGTCAGGTCGCGCCATTCCCGGCCACCGCGGAGCTTGATCAGGCCGGCGCCGAACTCCAGCCGGAAGAGCAGCCAGCGGCTGAACAGGATCACGAACAGCGGCGGGTCCACCTGCTCGGAGCCGAGGAAGGCCACCACGAATCCGGCCTCCAGCAGCAGGCTCTCCCAGCCGAAGGAGTAGAAGGTCTGGCCGACGTTGACGATCGACAGATAGCCTGCGAAGAGCAGGAGAAAGGCGAGCATCGGCAGCCAGGGTGGCCCCTGCTGCGGCAGGCCGGCCACGAGGGTGGCCGCGACCGCGGCGCCGGACCAGGCGAGGATGCGCAGCATCCGGTCGGAATAGTGCCAGTGGAAGAGGCTGGGCGAGTCGCGGAACCGCACGTGCGCCACGAACCGGGCCACCGGGAGGAGGCCGTGGTCGCCGAGCAGAGCGGGGAACTGATTGACGGCCGAGACGAAGGCGATCAGGTAGCAGGCCGCCACCCCCCGCTGCAGCATCTGCCGCGCGATCTCGTAGTCTCCGGCCCCGAACCAGTCCATTTGCGCTCAATGTAGGCCGTCCGGGTCTCCCCTTCAATCAGCGCGCCGCCGGAATCCGTCGTTCGCTTGACGCCGGGGACTAAACCGGTATAGCCTTCCTAAACCGGTTCAGTTTTGGTCGGCTGTCACAGAGGAGGCCCAGTGAACATTCCCGTGAACATTCCGGTGAAGACTCCGGGCAGCACCGGGAAACCTGCCGCCGAGTCCACCGCGAAATCTGCGGCGCACCCCCCGAAGGTCACCATCGAGGTGGTCGCCAAGCGGGCCGGCGTCAGCAAGGGTCTCGTCTCCTTCGCGCTCAACAACCGCCCCGGCGTCGCCCCCGAGACCCGGGTGCGCATCCTGCAGGCCGCCAAGGAGCTGGGCTGGAAACCATCGCTCCGCGCCCGGTCGCTCTCCACCCAGCGGTCCTACGCCCTCGGCCTCGTGATCGCCCGCAACCCGGACGTGCTCGCGTCCGACCCGTTCTTCCCCTCCTTCATCGCGGGTGTCGAGAGCATTCTCGCCCCGGAGGGTCGCGCCCTCGTCCTCAGTGTCGTTCCCGACGCGGAGACCGAGCTGAAGACCTACCGCTCCCTCGTGGCCGACGGCCGGGTCGACGGCGTTTTCCTCACCGACCTTCGGCACGGCGACCCCCGCATCCCGCTCCTCGTGGAGCTGGGACTGCCGGCGGTCACGCTCGGGCGCCCCGACGAACCCAGCCCCTTCCCCGCGGTGACCGTGGACGACACACCCGGTGTGATGGCATCCGTCGCCCACCTCGCCGCCCTCGGCCACCGGCGCATCGCGCACGTCGCGGGCAGCTCCACGCTGCTGCACGGCAGCCGCCGATGCGCGGCCTTCGCCGCCGCTCTCCGTGAGGCCGGCCTGCCGGAAGGGCAGACCATCGAGACCGATTTCTCCGTGGCCGCCGGTTCGGACGCCACCCGGCGTCTCCTGACCCAGGACACACCCCCCACGGCGATCGTCTACGCCAACGACCCGATGGCCATCGCCGGCCTCGGCATGGCGCACGAGCTGGGCGTGCGGGTCCCCCATGAACTTTCCATCACGGGCTATGATGACATCGATTTTTGCCGCTACGTCTACCCGCCGCTGACCACCGTCAGTGCCGCACCGATGGTGTGGGGCCGCGCGGCCGCAAGCACACTGCTGACACTGATGGAAAACGGCTCGGCGGACGACGTGGATCTCCCGGCGGCCCGACTCGTGATCCGCGGATCGACCGCACCGCCACGCGGCTGACACAGACTTGCCGCAGCAAGGCTGCTGCGGGTTATGAGAAAAGGAGCACTACATGCACAGCAAAAGAATGGCCAGGCGGATTCTCACCGTCACGGCGGCATCCGCTACCGTAGCCCTGGCCCTCAGCGCTTGCGCGTCCGGAGGGACAACGGGAGACGCGGCCACCAACCGCGGACCGATCACGATCTGGTACTCGAACAACGAGACCGAGATCGCCTGGGGCAAGCAGATGGTGGAAGCCTGGAACGCCGACAACCCGGATGAACAGGTGAAGGCTCAGGAGATCCCGGCCGGTAAGAGCAGCGAGGAAGTCATCGGAGCCGCCATCACGGCCGGCAACGCTCCCTGCCTCGTCTTCAACACGGCCCCGGTCGCAGTGCCGCAATTCGAGAAGCAGGGTGGTCTCGTCGAACTCTCCAGCTTCGAGGACGGCGCCGCCTACATCGAGGAACGCAGTGGCGACACGGCTGAGCAGTACCAGAGCGCCGACGGGAAGTACTTCCAGATGCCGTGGAAGTCCAACCCCGTCATGATCTTCTACAACAAGGACATGTTCACCGCCGCCGGACTCGACGCCGAGAACCCGCAGCTCGCCACCTACGACGAATTCCTCGCCACCTCGCGCACCCTCGTCGAGAGCGGGGCCGCGCCG
>DATISQ010000343.1:0-1840 GCA_035581905.1 Cryobacterium sp. | reverse complement strand
TCATCGGTGAGCACCTGACCCGGGACGGCCAGGCGCATCCGTCGGTCGGCAACGCCATCGTCGGGCAAGTACACCTCTCCGTCGGCGACGTGGGCACCGCCCGCGAGTTCTACGTGGACCGCCTCGGATTCGAGGCCACGGCGACCCTCGGCGGCCAGGCCCTGTTCGTCTCGGCCGGCGGTTACCACCACCACGTGGCCCTGAACACCTGGAACAGCGCCGGCGCCGGCAAACGCCGCCTGGCCCTCGGGCTCGGCGAGGTTGACATCATCCTGCCGGGCGCCGACGACATCAGCGCCCTGAACGAACGGATGTCCCACTTCGGCGTGCAGACCCGTCACGACGGGCAGACCCTCGGCTTCGACGACCCGTGGGGCAACCAGATCGTGGTGCGCACGAAGTAGCCCGCGGCCCGGCGCGCTCACCCGCCCCGCCCGCCGAGCCGCCCCGCATCCGCCGAGGTCGACGCTTCCGGTCGAGATCGACCGGCGCACCACGCGAACTCGACCGCAAGTGTCGAGCTCGGTGCAGAGATCCCGCCGAGGGTCGCCGTTGGTGCGCGGGCGACCCCCTGGTGCGGCAACTCTCGGCAGAAGCGGCGACTCTCGGCATCTCGCTGCGGCCGGGCGAGCTCGCTGCGGCCGGGCGAGCCCGTTGCGGCTAGGCGAGCCCGTTCCGCTGGGCGACGTCGCCCAGCCAGGCCAGGCTCGGCTTCGGCGTGCGCACGAACGTCTCGCGGTCGACGGCGACCAGCCCGAACGTGGGCCGGAATCCGCTCGCCCACTCGTAGTTGTCGAGGGCACTCCAGTGCAGGTAGCCGAGCACGTCGATGCCGTCCTCCATCGCGGCGTGCAGGCCGCGGAGGGCGCCATCCGTGTAGTCGATCCGGCGGGGGTCGTCGGCGGTGGCGATGCCGTTCTCGGTGACCATGACCGGCACGTGACCGCTGAGTTCCCAGGCGGCGCGCACGCCGAGCTCCAGCGCCGGCGGGAAGAACTCCCAGCCGGTGAGCGTGGTCTCCACGTCGCCCTGAACCGGGAGGGGGCCGTCCGGGCCGATGAACGTGCGCGTGTACGCCTGCACGCCGATGAAGTCGTCACCACGGGCATTCTCGAGATACCAGTCATCGCTCGGATAGGCGTACTCGCGCAGCTTCTCGTCCGCGCCGGGCTCGCCCGTGGAGTGGAACGCCTGGGTGGCGACGGTCCAGCCGGATTTCAGCCCCGGCACCGAGGCGAGCACCTCGCGGGAGGCCTTGTGCGACGCGAGCAGCGCGTCGGCCACCTGAAGGTCGGGCCGCGGCAGGCCGAAGGCCACCAGGTTGGCAGCGGTCTCGCCGCCGGCGAGCATGGCCGCGATGTTGGGCTCGTTGATGGTGCAGACGTAATCGACGCCGTCGGCCACGATCGGCAGGGCCAGTTCGGTGAACCGGGCGAACAGCTCGGGCGCGTCCGGGTTGCGCCAGAACCCCTTCTCGAACATCCACTGCGGCACGGTGAAGTGCATCAGCGTGACGACCGGGTTCAGGCCGCACTCGAGGGCGGTGTCGACCATCCGCCGGTAGTGGTCGATCTCGGCGCGGGAGACGAAGCCGGGCTCGGGTTCGATCCGGCTCCACTCGATGCTGAACCGGTAGGAGTTCAGACCGGCATCGGCGAGCAGCAGCATGTCCTCGCGGAAGCGGTGGTAGCTGTCCATGGCGTCACCGCTGGGTTCGACGATCTGCGTGCCGGCGGCGTGCTCCTTGACCCACCAGTCGTTGTTGACGTTGTTGCCCTCGATCTGGTGGGCGGCCGTGGCGGCACCCCAGAGGAAGCCGTTGGGAAAGTTGAGCACGATA
>DATISQ010000342.1:0-2948 GCA_035581905.1 Cryobacterium sp. | reverse complement strand
CGGGCCCTGGTCACCGACTTCGGCCAGGCCGAGATCGATGAGCTCGCCGCGCTGGAAGCCACCACCCGGCACGACGTGAAGGCCGTCGAGTACCTCGTGCGCCGCCGCCTCACCACGCTGGGCCTCGACCACATCAGCGAGCTGACCCACTTTGCCGCCACCAGCGAGGACATCAACAACCTGTCCTACGCGCTGACCGTGAGCGACGCCGTGCGCGACGTCTGGCTGCCCAAGTTCCGCGCCGTCATCGGCGCCCTGCGCCTGCGCGCCCTCGAGTACCGCGCCGACTCCATGCTGGCCCGCACGCACGGCCAGCCGGCGACGCCCACCACGGTGGGCAAGGAGCTCGCGGTGTTCGTCTACCGGCTCGAGCGTCTGGCCACGCAGGTCGAGGGCAGCGAGTACCTGGGCAAGTTCAGCGGCGCCACCGGCACGTTCGCCGCCCACGTCGCGGCCGATCCCGACGTCGACTGGCCGGCCGTGTCCCGCGGCTTCGTCGAGGGCCTCGGACTCACCTGGAACCCGCTGACCACCCAGATCGAGTCCCACGACTGGCAGGCCGAGCTCTACTCGCGCATGTCCCACGCCAACCGAGTGCTGCACAACCTGGCGACGGATGTCTGGACCTACATCTCGCTCGGCTACTTCCGCCAGATCCCCCAGGTCGGGGCCACGGGCTCATCGACCATGCCGCACAAGATCAACCCCATCCGCTTCGAGAACGCGGAGGCCAACCTCGAGCTGTCCAGCGCGATTCTCGACTCACTCGCGGCGACGCTGGTGACCTCGCGGCTGCAGCGCGACCTGACCGACTCCACCACGCAGCGCAACATCGGCGTGGGCTTCGGGCATTCCCTGCTCGCCCTCGACAACATCGCGCGGGGCCTCGGCGAGATCGACATCGACCGCGCCATGCTCGCCAGCGACCTCGACGCGAACTGGGAGATCCTCGGCGAGGCGATCCAGACTGTGATCCGTGCCGAGGTGTCGGCGGGACGTTCCACGATCGAGGACCCCTACGCCCTGCTCAAGGAACTCACCCGCGGCAAGCGCATCAACCGGGCCGACCTGGTGGCCTTCGTCGCCGGGCTGGAGATCGGCGACGCCGCCAAGTCGAGGCTGCTCGAGCTGACACCGGGCAGCTACGTCGGCCTTGCGGACCCGCTGCTCGACTACCTGCCGTAACGGCTGCGCGGGTGCTGCGCCGGTTCGCCGGCGGCGTGCCACCCGCGCAGCGGCGCAGCACCCGCGTATCGGCAGGCGCGCGCCGGCTTCAGATCAGAGGCCGCGGTTCTGCTCGTCGAGGTCGGACCTCTCGGCCGGATTCGGCTTCATGCCGAGTACGAGCATCGCGATCACGACGAGCACGAGGATGAACGTGCCGCCGAAACCGATCAGCGCCAGCACCACGTCCCGGGTGCTCATCAGCACGACGAGGCCGAGGAACACGGCCATCACGCCGGAGAATCCGACGAGTTCGATCGGCTTGAGCTTCTCGGAACGGCTGGGCTTGCGCGGGGTGTTCTGGGTCACAGGGTGTCCGAATCGTTGGGTGAGGCCGTAAGGGTGCGGGCTGCATCCGTGCCGGCCCACTTGAGGGAGAACCCGGCGATGGCGAGGTAGACGCCGAGCATCACGAGGTAGGCGCCGAACAGGCCGACCGACACCACGGCGTTGGGCGGCAGCAGCAGGAAGATCACGGCCAGCAGCGCGGTGAAGGCACCGACCAGCAACCAGTCACGGTCGGCCGGGTCGCGCCGGCGCGCACGGATGCCGCTGTACAGCTCGAGGAAACCGGTCACCGCCGCCCAGACGGAGACCAGGAAGAGGAAGAAACCCAGCCCGCCCGCGTGGAAGATCAGCGCGAGGAGGCCGGCGACGACGCCCACGGCGCCCTGCACCAGGAAGAGGGACCGTTCCCGCGGGTCGGCCAGTGCGCGTCGGCTGAGCAGGCCCACCGCGAGCCCGCTGAGCAGCGCGAAGGCTCCGAACATGACCAGGCCGAACTCCGCCGAGTGATCGGCGTTGAAAGTGATCGCGGCCGCCGGCACGAGGGCGAGGGCGGCACGCAGCACCGGAACCAGCCAGTACCGGGATGTGGTGGAGTGTGGAGCCTGGGCGTTCGCCACGCGGCGACCTCTTTCATTGCGGGTTGAGACTGCTCCAGTCTACGCGGGCGGCCCTGACCCTCGGCCGGAGTCAGGGCGCCCCCGCGAGGTCAGAACAGGGTGTCGCCGATGTAGCCGTTCTTCGCGCATCCCGGGGGAATCGCGAACACCGCGGATCCGATCGGGGTGGTCCACTCGTTGAGCAGGTCGAGGGTGTCGAGGCGCGTCTGGATGGGGACGAACTGCGCGTCGACATCCGCCTGGAAGCACGCGAACAGCAGGCCGGAGTTGGAGACTGCGGCGCCGGACGGTGCATCGTCGTAGTTGTAGCCGCGACGATAGATCCGCTGGGACGAAGCCTCGGACCGTGCGCGGCGCATGTGGGAGAACTCCGGGATGACCGGGAACCCGAGCGCGGTCTTCTCCTCGAAGTCGGGCTCGTCGGTCTCCTTCGTTCCCGTCAGCGGTGCGCCGTTCGCCAGGGTGCGCCCGATCGTGGACTCGCGGCCCGAACGGTCGAGCCCGTCCCATTTGTCCAGGTTCATGCTGATCCGGCGCAGGACGAAGCCCGTGCCGCCCGCCAGCCAACCGGGATCGTCGGCGGCACCCCAGACCACGGAATCGAAGTCGGTGGTGCCGACGACGGGGTTCGCGGTCCCGTCGACCTGGCCGAACAGGTTGCGCATGGTGGTGCCCGGCTTCTCGGAACCGGCCGCCCGGCGGAAGCCGGACTGCACCCAGCGCACCGTCGCGAAGGAGCGCAGGTCCTTGAGCAGCATCCGGGTGGCGTGGGCGACCGTCAGCGGGTCGTCGGCGGCGATCTGCAGCAGCAGGTCCCCG
>DATISQ010000341.1:0-5251 GCA_035581905.1 Cryobacterium sp. | reverse complement strand
GTTCGCTCGCAAGAACTACTTCTACCCGGACACCGCGAAGAACTTCCAGACCTCGCAGTACGACGAGCCGATCGCGTTCGACGGCCAGCTCACGATCGAGCTCGAAAGCGGACGCCTGGTCACGGTCGACATCGAGCGCGCGCACATGGAAGACGACGCCGGCAAGCTCACCCACGTGGGTGGGTCGACCGGCCGCATCCAGGGCGCCGACTACTCGCTGGTCGACTACAACCGCGGCGGCGTGCCGCTGGTCGAGATCGTCACCCAGATGATCGAGGGCGGCGAGGCGGACTCGCCCGAGATCGGCCGCACCTACGTCGCCGCCATCCGGGAGATCGTGAAGGCGCTCGGCGTCTCCAACGCCCGGATGGAAGAGGGCAATGTGCGCTGCGACGCGAACGTGTCGCTTCGCCCCCGCGGCTCGAATGTGCTCGGAACGCGAACCGAGACCAAGAACGTGAACTCACTGCGGTCGGTGGAGCGGGCCGTGCGGTACGAGATCCAGCGTCAGGCGGCCCTGCTTCACGCCGGTGGAACCATCACCCAGGAGACCCGGCACTGGCACGAAGACACCGGCATCACCTCGGCCGGTCGGCCCAAGTCCGACGCCGACGACTACCGGTACTTCCCGGAGCCCGACCTCGTTCCCGTGGCCCCGTCGCGGGAATGGGTGGAGGAACTCCGCGCCACCCTGCCGGAACCGCCGGCCGCCCGCCGCAAGCGGCTCCAGGCCGACTGGGGCTTCGCCAACCTCGAATTCCAGGATGTCGTCAACTCCGACCTCCTCGACGCCGTCGAGGCCACCATCGCGGCCGGCGCCGCAGCCCAGGCCGCCCGCAAGTGGTGGACCGGTGAGGTCGCCCGCCTCGCGAACGTCTCCGGGGTCTCCGCCGACTCGCTCGTGCAGCCGGTGCAGGTCGCCGCACTGATCGAATTGGTCGTGGCCGGCACCCTGACCGACCGTCTGGCCCGCCAGGTGCTCGAGGGCGTCATCGGCGGTGAGGGCACCCCGCTCGAGGTCGTCGAGTCCCGCGGTCTCGCGGTCGTCTCCGACGACGGCGCGCTGATCGCGGCGATCGACGAGGCCCTGGCCGCCCAGCCCGACGTGCTCGCGAAGATCCGCGACGGCAAGGTCCAGGCGGCCGGCGCCGTGATCGGCGCCGTCATGAAGGCCATGCGCGGGCAGGCGGATGCCGCGCGCGTGCGCGAGCTCGTGCTCGAGCGCGCCGGAGCGGCCGAGTAATGGGACTGCGGAACAAGCGCCAACCCGCCGCGGGCGGTCACCCCGTCTCTTCGCCGGGTGCCCTCGGCGTGGGAGCGCAGGTGGTGGTGCGTTTGGACCGCGATCGGTATCCGGACGCCGTGGCCGAAGACCCGAGCGGCGTGATCGTGGCGGCCGGTGAACTCCAGGGAGCGGCCCTGTACGCCCCCGTGTCCGGACGGGAAGCCGTGTGGGTCGTGGAGTTCGACGAGCCCTTCTTCGGTCTCGACGGTTCCGGCCCGCACACCTCCGCGCGAGTGGCGCAGGGCTCGCTCGAGGCCGCTCCCGAGGCCTGAGCGTCATGGGACAGGAACAGAAGCCGGAGCAGAAGCAGGGACACCCGGTGACCGCTCGGGACATCCGTCGCTGGCGCCGGTACCTCGCCGACGAACGGGCCGAAGCCAATGTGTACCGCGACCTGGCCCGGCGCCGTTCCGGTGAGGAGCGCGAGATCCTGCTGGCCCTGGCCGAGGCCGAGGGACGCCACGAGGAACACTGGCGGCACCTGCTGGGCGACCAGGTCGGAGCACCACGCCGGGGCGCCATCCGCACCCGTTTTCTGGGGTTCCTGGCCCGCAGCTTCGGATCGGTGTTCGTCCTGGCCCTCGCCCAGCGCGCCGAAGCCCGCTCCCCGTATGACGGCGATGCCGACGCAACCGAGACCATGGCCGCCGACGAGCGCATCCACGAGGAGGTCGTGCGCGGGCTTGCCGCTCGCGGCCGGCAGCGGCTGGCCGGCACGTTCCGGGCCGCCGTCTTCGGGATCAACGACGGCCTCGTGAGCAACCTGGCCCTGGTGTTGGGCATCGGCGCGACCGGAGTGCCCGCCGCCACGATCCTCTTCACCGGGCTCGCCGGGCTCCTCGCCGGGGCGCTCTCGATGGGCGCCGGCGAGTATGTCTCGGTGCGGTCCCAGCGGGAGCTGCTCGAGGCCTCGACGCCGAATCCGGCGTCGCGGAATGTGCTGTCCCAGCTCGACCTGGCCGCGAACGAACTGACCCTGGTCTATCGGGCACAGGGCATGTCGCCGGAGAAGGCAGAAACCCACGCGCGGGAGATCCTGCGTACGGTGGCGATCGCGACCGGACCGGTGGAGGTCAGGAGAACCGGTGGCCTGGCGCCGGCGGTCGACGAGCATGAAGCGGTCGGCACGGGCATCGGAGCGGCCACGTCGAGCTTCTGCTTCTTCGCCTCCGGGGCGATCCTGCCGGTGCTGCCCTACCTGTTCGGCCTCGAAGGAATCACCGCGGTCATCGTGGCGGCCGTGCTCGTGGGGCTCGCCCTGCTGGCCACCGGTGCCATCGTCGGCTTGCTGTCGGGTGGGCCGCCGTGGCGGCGCGCCATCCGGCAGCTGATCATCGGGTTCGGTGCCGCCGGCGTCACCTATCTGCTCGGAGTGCTCTTCGGAACCTCGATCGCCTAGCGTCTCGTCCCACACGGGCATCCGACGTCACGTAATCGCGGACTTTTTCGGGGACACGCCGGTTCTGCCGCCCGGCTGAGCGGCGTGTCGCGATAATCACCGAGGTTAGCCGGTGACCGCCGCGGATGCCCCGGCGCGGCGGCCCATTCGCGTTCTCCCGTCGCGGAATCTGTCATGACCTGGCGCCGGTCCGGGTTAGGGTCTCTCCATAAGCAGGAAGGACCGAGCAGGACGAACGCATGAGCAGGACGAACGCATGAGCAGGCAGGATGGCAGCGACCGCACGGTCTCGACCGACGCGGTCGACGACAGCTCCGCGACCCTGCTCCACATCGACCTGGACGCGTTCTTCGCGTCGGTGGAACTGCTCGATCATCCCGAGTTCGTCGACCGCCCGGTGATCGTAGGGCACCGGTCCGGGCGCTCGGTCGTCACGGCGGCGAACTACGTGGCCCGGCGGTACGGCGTCAATTCGGCCATGCCCATGGCCCTCGCCCTGCAACGCTGCCCGGCGGCGGTCGTGCTCGAACCGCACATGAGCCGGTACAAGGAATACTCCGACCGGGTGATGCGCATTTTCGAAGATTTCACGCCGCTGGTCGAGCAGCTCGGCATCGACGAGGCGTTCCTGGACGTGGCGGGTGCGCGCCGCCTGCACGGGTCGCCGGCCGAGATCGGCGCGAAGATCCGGGCTCGGGTCGAGTCCGAGACCGGGCTCACCTGCTCGGTCGGCGCGGCGAGCACGAAGTTCGTGGCCAAGATGGCGTCGGGCCGGGCGAAACCCGACGGTCTGCTTGTGATCCCCGCCGAAGACACCCTCACGTTCCTGCATCCGTTGCCCGTCGGCGCCTTGTGGGGGGTCGGCGCCACGACCGAGCAGGCGCTGATCGGGAAGGGCCTGCGTCACATCGGTGACCTCGCCCGCACCCCGCTCGCCGTGCTGCAGAAGTGCGTGGGTGAGGCCTCCGGCCGCAAACTGCACGAACTGGCCTGGGGGAGGGACCCTCGGGCGGTCACGGTGCACCACGAGGAGAAGAGCGTCGGCCACGAGGTCACGTTCGAATACGACGTGACGGATGCCGCCCGGCTCCGCAGCGAGCTGCTGCGGCAGTCCGACGCGGTGGCCGCCCGGCTGCGCCGCGCCGGCCTCGTCGGCCGCTGCGTGGTCCTCAAGCTGCGCTACACCGACTTCAGCACCGTCACCCGCTCCCGCACCCTGCCGGAACCGACCAGCGTCGGACGCCGGATCTATGAGGAGGTGGCCGCCAGCTTCGAGCTGTTGGCGGCGTCCGGCATCCGGGTGCGCCTCATCGGCGTGCGCGTCGAGCAGCTCAGCGACGGAGACGGCAGCGGCGCAGGCCTCTGGGACCCCGACGACGACTGGCGCGGCGCCGAACGGGCCGTGGATTCGGTGACCGCGCGGTTCGGGCGCGGTGCGGTGCGGCCGGCGTCCTTGCTGGACCCGGACAAACCCTGATCAGGCCATCTCCAACCTGACAAGGGGTAGCCTGACACCATGACTAGTCTTCCAGAGAAGCTCGCAGACATCTCTCGTACCGCCGGCGTCAGGTCGGCTTACGGTGATCCGGTCCAGGTCGACGGCGTCACCCTGATTCCCGTTGCTCTCGTGTACTACGGGTTCGGCGGTGGCGAGGGCGACTCAGCCGCCACCGGCACCGGGTCCGGTGGCGGTGGCGGCGGGGCGTCCCTGCCGATCGGCGCCTACGTCAAATCCGGATCGACGGCGCGCTTCGAACCCAACGTCATCTCCCTGCTCGCGGTCGGCATCCCGTTCCTCTGGGTGGCCGGCAAGGCCATCGCCCGCGTCATCCGCGCCCTCAAGCGCTAGTAGCGGAGGCAATCAGCCGCCCAGCCGCCCAGCCAAGCTGAGGCGGCTGGGCGGCTGGCTGCGCTCCGGCGTCGTCAGTGCCCGCCGGACCGCTCGGCGCGAGCCGGTTCGCCCTGGAACACGTCCGGAATGCCGTCGTTGTCGGCGTCGAGCGCCTCCTTGTCGGCGATGCGCCAGTAGTGCCGGTTCCGGCTCCGCAGCACCACGGTCGCCAGCAGCGCCGCCAGCACGGACCCGGTCAGGATGGCCACCTTGGCGTGGTCGTCGTGCGGGGTGCCCTGCCCGAAGGCCAGTTCGCTGATCAGCAGCGACACGGTGAAGCCGACTCCGGCGAGCATGGCGACGCCCAGCACGTCCACCCAGGCCAGGTCCGGGTCGAGGGCGCCTCGGGTGGTCTTGGTGACCAGCCAGGTGGCGAGCATGATGCCCACCGGCTTGCCCAGGATGAGGGCGACGACGACGCCGATCGCGACCGGGTCGGTGAGGGCCGCGGTCAGGCCGGACACGCCGCCGATCGTGACCCCGGCGGAGAAGAACGCGAACACCGGCACGGCGAAGCCGGCCGACAGCGGGCGGATCCGGTGCTCGAGGTTCTGGGCCAGGCCCGGGCCGGCGTCGGGTCCGCCGCCGCGGCGGCTGCGCAGAACGGGCACGGCGAAGCCGAGCAGCACGCCGGCGACGGTGGCGTGGATGCCGGAGCCGTGCACGAGAGCCCAGG
>DATISQ010000340.1:0-8330 GCA_035581905.1 Cryobacterium sp. | reverse complement strand
CGCCCACGACCGTGGGCGCCCTTCGCTGGGTGTTGGTGCTTAGCCGCCGAAGGCGACGAGGTGCTTCTCCGAAGCGGCCAGCAGCCGCTCGTAGACCTTCAGCACGTCGGGGGCGGTGACGCCCTCAGTGGCGGTGGTCAGATCGGCGATGTCGGTCTCCTCGACCGTGCGTCCGGCCTCCATCGCGGCGTCAAGGCTGACCGAGCCGTCGGCGAGCAGGGTGTCGTAGCGGGCCTGGGTCTCGTCGGTCAGGAACTCGCCCGCTGCCAGCCCGAGGGTCGGGTCGGTCAGCTCGTACCGCTCGAGGAGGGTGCGTACGGCGTCCAGGTGCTTGGTTTCCGACTTGGCGATGCGGGTGAAGACCGTCGCGTCGTACTGTGCGTCGAACGCGACGTACAGGTCCTGTGCGAGCTTCTCTTCTTCGGCCATCGCCGCCAGCTCTGTCTTCTGGTCGTCCGTCAGGGTGCCACTGGCCACGTCCGTGAGGCCGCTGCCGCCACCGGTGCCATCGCCGGGGCCGTTGCCGCCGCCCATCTTCTGGCCGCCCATTGTCTGGCCGGCCGTATTCTGGCCGCCCGCGTGCTGGCCGTCCGCGTGCGGGCCGTCCATCTTCTGGCCCATGCTGCCCCGGCCTTCGCCCTGCGCATACGGCTGGCTGGTGTGTATGGCCTGACCGGGCTCCGGGGTGTCGGAAGGACGCGCGACCGCGGCGAGCGTCGGCGTGGCGATGAGTGCGGCGACGACGGCCGCTGTGGTGATCGCCGAGGTGACGACTGTTCTCTTGTTCATGGTGTGCTCCTTGGCTGGTAATCCGTGTGGCGTGTAGTCCGTGCTGATTACAAGCTGCCGCCCCGAGGTGCAGGCGACTTGCGGAGCGTGTGGAGATCCCATGGAGATCGGGAGCGGCGGCATCCGCGCCCGGGCCGGCGTGGTTAAGGTGAAGCATGGCCAATGTTCTGGTAGTCGAGGACGAGCGTGACATTCGCGACGTGCTGCGCCGATATCTGGAGCGGGCCAATTTCTCCGTGCTCACCACCGGGTCGGGCGCCGAGGCACTGCGACTGCTGGCCTCGGCCGATCTGGTGATCCTCGACCTCGGACTGCCCGATATCGACGGCACGGATGTCCTGCGCGAGGTCCACGCACTGGGGAACCTCCCGGTCATCGTCCTGACCGCCCGCAGCTCGACCGACGATCGCATCCACGGTTTGGAACTGGGCGCCGACGATTACGTGACCAAGCCCTTCAGCCCGGCCGAGGTCGTGCTGCGCGTGCAGGCGGTGCTGCACCGGTACACCGGGGCGCCGGCCGAGACCGGACCGGTGACCTACGGCAACAGGCGGCTGCGGATCGACGAGGGCGAACACAAGGCCTGGCTCGACGGCGTTCTGCTCGACCTGACACCCACCGAGTGGGGGCTCCTGGCCGCGGTGTCGGCCGCGCCCGGACGGGTCTACTCGCGCTACGAACTGGTCAACCGGGTGCGCGGCTACGAGTATGCGGGCTACGAGCGCACAATCGACTCCCACATCAAGAACCTCCGGCGCAAGCTCGGCGCCCACGGAGCCGACGTGGTGGAGACCGTGCTCGGGGTCGGCTACCGGCTGGGCCTGCGCCAAGACGATACCCGATGAAGTCCGCCGGTCACGGTCACGGTCGCGGTCGCGGGACGAGTCCCCGTCTCGGGCTCGGTCCTCTCGGACGCCGCCTCCTGCTCGCCTTCGTGCTGGTCGCGGTCTCGTCGGTGCTCGTGCTCTCCGGGGCAGCCCTGATCGGGGTGGATCGGGGCGTGCAGGTCGCCCGGCAAGACGATCAGGAGCAGATCGCCGCCCGAGCGGCGGCGGCCGCCGCCGACGCCTACCGGCAGGCCGGCGGCTGGGAGCAGGCCGACCTCAGCCAGACCCTCTCGATCGGCGACGCGGCATCCGCCCGCCTGTCCGTTCTGGATGCCGACGGAGAGACGCTCCAATCGGGTTCGGCGGGCCGCGGCAACCCCACTGGGCCGGGCGGGGGTCAGGGGCCGGGCCAGGGTACCGGCCAGAACGGGAACGTCATCACGACGCCGATCCTGGTCGACGGCAGCGAGGTCGGGTCGATCCGGATCAACTTCGGCGGCACCGCCGGAACGCGGGTGATCGACGTGGCGTGGGCCTGGATCGCCGTGGCCGCCGTCGTCGCCCTGATCGTGGCGCTCGCGGCGAGCTGGCTGGTGACGCGGCTGCTCGTGCGGCCGATCCGAGCGATGACGGATGCCGCCCAGTCGTTCACGGCCGGCGACCGGCAGTCGCGCACCCCCGACCGTGCTCCCGGAGAGCTGGGCGAACTGGCGGTCGCGTTCAACGACATGGCCGACGCCGTGGTCCGCTCGGAACGGGATCGCCGCAACATGACGGCCGATGTGGCCCATGAACTGCGCACCCCGCTGGCCGCGCTGCAGGCCGGGCTGGAGGAGCTGCGCGACGGGCTCGTGCACGCCACGCCCGAAGGTCTCGCCGGACTGCACGACCAGTCCCTCCGGCTGGGACGGGTGGTGGCCGACCTGGCCGAATTGTCCGCGGTCGAGACGGCGGGTCTGTCCCTGCGCCTCGCATCCGTCGACCTCGCCCAGATCGTGCGGGAGGAGTCGACGGTGCGCGAATCGGAGCTGCGGGCGGCCGACGTGACCATGACGGTCGACGCGGGCACGCCCGTCACCGTGCGGGCGGATGCCGACCGCCTGCACCAGGCCGTCGGCAACCTGCTGGCCAACGCGGCCCGATATTGCCGCCCGGGGGACACGGTGGACCTGAGTGTCACCGCGGAAGGCAATCAGGCGGTGCTCCGGGTCGGCGACAGCGGTCCCGGCATCCCCGCCGACGAGCTTCCGTACATTTTCGATCGGCTGTGGCGGGGCCGCGCGGCCGAGCAGGTCGCCGGGTCGGGGATCGGCCTGGCGCTGGTGCGCGAGATCGTCAGCAGCCACGGGGGAACGATCAGGGCGGAATCCGCGCCGGGCGAGGGGACCGTGATCACGATCCGGCTGCCGAGCGAAACCTAGGCCGACACGACGCCCGCGGGCCGATCAGCCGGAGGGCGGGTCAGCCGGAGGGCGGGTCAGGCGGTGGTCTGGTCGGCGGCCGCGCGGGCCGCGATGCTGGCGTGCACCTCGTCCATGTCGAGGCTCCGCACGGCGGTGATGACCTCTTCCAGGGAGGAGGCGTTCAGGGCGCCGGGCTGGGAGAACACGAGTACCTTGTCCCGGAACGCCATCAGGGTCGGGATCGAACGGATGCCGGCGGCTGCCGCCAGGCTCTGCTCGGCCTCGGTGTCGACCTTGGCGAAGACGATGTCGGGGTGCTTCTCGGATGCGGCGGTGAAGGTGGGCGCGAACATGCGGCAGGGGCCGCACCAGGCGGCCCAGAAGTCCACCAGCACGATGGAGTTGTCGGTGATGGTCTGGTCGAAGGTTTTTTCGGTGGTGTCAATGGTTGCCATGGATCCAGAATATACCCCATGGGGTATTTTGGTCAAGTGTCCGCCGGTTGCATTCAGATACCCCTGGGGGTATCGTGTCCAACGTGCAATCCGATCCGCACGCAAGACGCACACCACTTGGAGGACTTCGAACCATGGACGTTATCGTTATCGAAACCCCGCAGCTGGGAGACCGCAGCTACCTGGTGCATGACGGCGCCGTAGCGCTGGTCATCGACCCGCAGCGCGACACCGACCGGGTGGAGAACGCGGCACGCGATGCCGGGGTCACCATCACCCACGTCGCTGAGACCCACCTGCACAACGACTATGTGACCGGCGGTTTCGAGCTCGCCCGGGCGCAGGGCGCAAAGTACCTGGTCAACGCCGCTGACCCCGTCACGTTCGAGCGGGAGCCGGTCACCGACGGCCAGGTCATCCCCGTCGGCGGCCTGACCGTCACCGTGGTGGCCACGCCGGGCCACACCCACACGCACGTGTCCTACATCGTCAGCGACGGCAGCGAAGAGGCGGTCTTCTCCGGCGGAAGCCTGCTGTTCGGCTCGGTCGGACGCACCGACCTGGTGGCTGCGAGCGACACCGTCGGGCTCACTCACGACCAGTACGCCTCGGTGCGCAAGCTCGTGCACGAGGCCGAGCACCACGCCGCGCTCTTCCCGACCCACGGGTTCGGCTCCTTCTGCTCCAGCGGCCCGGCCACCGGCGCCGGCGCCTCCACCATCGGCGAACAGCTCACGGCGAACCACGCCCTGACCGACGCCGATGAGGAGCACTTCGTGCGCGACCTGATCGCCAACCTCACCGCCTACCCCTCGTACTACGCGCACATGGCTCCCGCGAACACGCAGGGTCCCGGCGCGCCGAACCTGCAGGTGCCGGAGTCCCTCGACGCCGCCGAACTCACCCGGCGCCTGGCCGAGGGGGAGTGGGTCGTTGACCTGCGCAACCGGGTCGCGTTCTCGAGCAATCACCTGCAGGGGGCCGTGAGCTTCGAATACGGCAACGGCTCCAACTTCACCACCTACCTGGGCTGGGTTCTGCCCTGGAACGAGCAGCTCACCCTCGTGGGCGACCGGGCAGACGTCGAGGACGCCATCCGGGACCTGTCCCGCATCGGAATCGACTCACCGGATGCCGCCATCGGCACCGAGCCGCACGCCCTGGCTCCGGATGCCCCGGTCGCCTCCTACCCCCGCGTCGGCTGGGACGGGATGCGTGAGGGCCGGGCCGAGCAGGATGTTCTGCTGGACACGCGGCGCACCGATGAGTTCGCGGCGTCCCACCTGCTCGGTGCGGTGAACGTTCCGCTGCACGAGCTGCTCTCCCGGATGGACGAGATCCCGGCCGGTAAAATCTGGGTTCACTGTGGTTCCGGCTACCGTGCCGGGGTCGCCGCCAGCCTTCTGCAGCGCGCCGGGCGCGAGGTCGTGCACGTCGACGCGAACTTCGACGAGGCCGTCGCTGCCGGACTCCCCCTGGCCGAGCTGACCGTCTAATCCCATGACGGTTCTCCGAACGGCGATCCACCCAGCCGAGAAGCGAAGTCTTCTCGGTATGGGTGCCGCCGTGGTGACCCTCCACCTGGTCGGCTGGGGCACCCTGTTCCTGCTGGTGTTGCCGTCGCTGTCCCGCTCGGGCGGCAACACCGGTGTGATGCTCGGCCTGGCCGTCAGCGCCTACCTGTTGGGTGTGCGGCACGCCTTCGATGCCGACCACATCGTGGCGATCGACAACACCACCCGGCGTCTGGTCGGTGCCGGCCGCCGCCCGGTGTCGGTCGGGTTCTGGTTCGCCCTCGGGCATTCCTCCGTCGTCGTGGTCTCCGTGGTGCTGCTGGTGCTCGGCATCAACGCCTTCGCCGGCAGTCTCGCGGATGACGGCTCCGCCCTCCGGCAGATCACCGGCGTGTGGGGTGCCGCCGTCTCCGGCAGCTTCCTGATCCTGATGGGCGCCCTCAATCTGTCGTCCCTGAAAGGGCTGCGGCAGATGCTTCGAGATGTCCGGTCCGGGCGTTTCGTGCAGAGCGAACTCGACGGTCACCTGGACAATCGCGGGGTGATCAACCGGCTGCTCCGACCGATGTCCCGGCTCGTGGACCGACCCTGGAAGATGCTGCCGATCGGTGTGCTCTTCGGCCTCGGCCTCGACACCGCGGTCTCGATCAGCCTCTTCGTCTTCGCCGGGGTCCTCACGCCGGGCCTGCCCTGGTACGCGGCCCTCGTTCTCCCCATCGTTTTCACGGCCGGCATGACCCTCTTCGACAGCGCGGACGGAATCCTGATGAATCACGTCTACCAGTGGGCATCCACCGACCCGCTGCGAAAGGTCTATTACAATCTGATCGTCACCGGCGTCTCCGTTTTCGTCGCATTCTTTGTCGGCGGGATGGGCCTGATGGCCATGCTCACCGACCTCGGGTTCGGCGGCGGAACCCTCGAAATCCTTGCCGCCGTCGATCTCACCTTCCTGGGAGTGGTTCTGTTCGGCGTTTTCGCGCTGACCGGGATTTTCCTGGTTCTGTGGGGTCGATTCCGGCCCAATCTGTCCCTGGAAAGGCACTCTTAATGGAACTCACCCCGCAGCAGGTCTTCACCCGCCTGGCCGAAGCGCAAATCGTGGATGTTCGGGAGACCGAGGAACTGCTGGACGGCATGATCGCCGGAGCCCGGCACATTCCGCTCAGCACGATCCCGGAGAACACCGCGGCCCTGGACCCGAAACGCCCCGTGATCCTCGTCTGTCGCAGCGGGCGCCGCAGCGCGAGCGCCGCCGACTATCTGACTGCTGCGGGCTTCGACACGATCAATATGACGGGCGGCATGCTCGAGTGGACCGCTGAGCGGCTGCCCACGGTCCTGCCTCAGCACCCGTGATCATCACCGCACTCGTCCTGGGGCTCGTCGTCGGGGCGCTGCTGGGCCTGGTCGGCGGCGGCGGCGCGATCATCGCCGTGCCGGCCCTTGTCTACGGGGTCGGGCTTCCGCTGGACGAGGCGATCCCCACCTCCCTGATCGTGGTCGGAGCGGCCTCCGCCGTGGCCGTGATCCCACGGCTTCGGCGCGGCGTCAACTGGCGGCTGGCCCTCATCGTCGGCTCCGCCGGGGTGGCGACCGCCTACCTGGGCACGATGGTCAACCGGTTGCTCGACGCGGGGGTCCTGCTCCTGGCCTTCGCCGTGATCATGGTCATCGCCGGCATCCGCATGCTCCTGCCGATCCGGGCTGCCGGCGGCCCCTGTGCGCTTCCCGGCGGGGGGATCAAATGGCGCAGCTGCCTGCCCCGGGCACTTGCCACCGGTGCGGTGGTCGGGTTCCTGACCGGGCTGCTCGGCGTCGGCGGCGGGTTCCTCATCGTGCCCGCGCTGACCCTGGTGCTCGGCCTGCCGATGAGCGTGACCGTGGGGACCTCGCTGGTCATCATCGTCATCAACTCGATCGCCGGGTTCACCGCGCACCTGAGCACCGCGGAGATCGACTGGGCCGTGACCGGAGCGTTCGCCGGGACGGCCATGGCGGCGTCGCTGATCGCCGGCCGGCTCGCCCGCGGGCTGTCGGACACGGTGCTGAAGCGAGGTTTCGCCATTCTGGTTCTGATCGTCGCGGTCTTCGTGGCCGTGCAGGCGATCATCGCCCTGGTCGGCTAGGACAGCGTCGGCTAGGACAGCGTCGGCTAGGACAGCGCGAGGAAGAGCTTCTCGAGTTCCTCCACGCGGAGGGGTTTCTTGTCTCCGGTGTCGCCCTGGTCGGTGAGGCACTCCTTCATGGCGGAGGAGATGATCGTGAAGCCGGCGCGATCGATGGCGCTGGACACCGCGGCGAGCTGGGTGACGACCGCGCGGCAGTCGGCACCGGATTCGACGGCGGCGATCACCGCGGCGAGTTGCCCCTGGGCGCGCTTGAGCCGGTTCATGGTCTTGCGCAGATCGTCTTGCTTCGTCGGTTCTGGCGTCATGTGTATAAAATACCCCATGGGGTATCAACTCTCAATCACAAACAAGGAATCAGCCACACTATGAGAATTTCGGGAATGCTCACCGAACTCCGAACCTGGCCCAAACGGCGTCGGATGATCGCGGCCGGCGTCGCCGCGTCGGTGCTGGCCGTGCTGAACCTCGCCTCCGGCTCCGTGGCCGTGGCCGGTGGATCGCTGGTGTTCCCCGGTGCCGGGTGGGCCTATGCGGTCACGCTGGTGGGGGCCGGACTGATCGGCCTGGTCGTCGCCAGCTACTTCGACGCCCCGATCGGCGGGGAAGCGACGCGGTGTGACGTGCGCTGGCCCGTGCTGGGGCTCATCGCGATCTACCTCACCACCGAACTGCGGGAGGCCGTGCCGCTCATCTCCGACGCCATCCGCCCGGTCGTCGCCGTCGCCGCGATCGCACTTCTCGGGTGGGCGCTGCTGGAGCGCCTGGGCAGCGAGCACCGGGCCGTCGCCGAGCGTGGCGAGGACGGTGCGGACGGCGAGGTCTGCACGACCTGCAAGCCGCTGTTCCCGGCGCCGCGAAGCCGGTAAGGCCGAGCGAAGCCCCCGGGGCACCAGGGCAGTCAGGGCACCAGGGCAGTCAGGGCACCAGGGAGTCGACCCAGCCGGCAACCCGCAGAAAGTCGAACCCCTCGAAGTCGTACCGCCGTTCCAGCGCGCGGAAGACCTGCGTGCTCAGCAGATCGCGCTCCTGCTCACTGAGATTGCCGAGTTCCGCGGAGCTGAGAATTCCCGCCTCGATGATTTCGGACACGAGCTCGACCTTGTATCGGCTGAGCAGTTCCTCGGCCCACGGCAGCAGCGAGAGAACCTCCGTTCGGTTCGCCAGTTCCGAGATGCCCAGCAGCGCCAGGGTCTGCAGCCGGCCGGCCCCC
>DATISQ010000339.1:0-2504 GCA_035581905.1 Cryobacterium sp. | reverse complement strand
CGCCGGGTCGTGCACAGCGTGCGCACCGCCGCCGCCACCGGCGCGACGACCATGATCCTCACCAACGGTGCCGGCGGCATCCGGGAGACCTGGAAGCCGGGCACCCCCGTGCTGATCAGCGACCACCTCAACCTCACGGCCGACTCGCCGCTGGAGGGCGCCACCTTCGTCGACCTGACCGACCTCTACTCGCGCCGCCTGCGCGACCTGGCCCGCACCATCGACCCGTCGCTCGACGAGGGCGTGTACTGCCAGTTCCGCGGCCCGCACTACGAGACGCCCGCCGAGGTGCAGATGGCCAAGGTCATCGGCGGTCACATCGTGGGCATGTCGACCGCCCTCGAGGCGATCGCCGCCCGCCAGTCCGGCATGGAGATCCTGGGCCGGTCGCTGATCACCAATCTCGCGGCCGGCATCCAGCAGGAGCCGCTCAGCCACTCCGAGGTTCTCGAGGCCGGCGCGCTCGCCGAGCCTGTCATCAGCGCACTGCTGGCCCGGATCGTGGCCGCACTGTGAGCCTCGACAACACCGGCCCGCAGACCGCCGGCACGGAGAACACAGGTACGGAGAACACGGGCACGGAGAACACGGGCACGGATGCCGTCACCACCGCCGCGACACGCGGCCGGCACTCCTCCGACACCGACGCTCCGTCCGCCGACGCCGGGTCCGCCGAAGCGGTCCTCCCCGACACGATGGTCATCGACACCATCGACACCGTCGACGGTGACTCCGGCACCGACTCGGCTCCGGCCGCGGATGGCGCCCCGACCGTGATCGCCACGGCCAACGCCTGGCTCGACCAGGACCCCGACCCCGAGACCCAGGCCGAACTGCGCCTCCTGCTCCGCGGAGCCGGCGACGGCGACGCCGGCGCACTGGCCGAACTGCATGCCCGCTTCGACGAGCGCCTCGCCTTCGGCACGGCCGGGCTGCGCGGCGCCATCGCCGCCGGCTCCAACCGGATGAACCGCGTGCTCGTCTGCCAGGCCGCCGCCGGCCTCGCCGCGTTCCTGAAGAAGACCGCCGCCCCGGGCCGGGTCCCCTCGGTCGTCATCGGGTACGACGGGCGCAAGAACTCGCAGGTCTTCGCCACCGACTCGGCCGCGATCATGGCCGGTGCCGGGGTACGGGCCATCCTGCTCCCCCGCCTGCTGCCGACCCCGGTGCTCGCCTTCGCGGTGCGCCACCTCGACGTCGGCGCGGGCATCATGGTCACCGCGTCGCACAATCCGCCCAACGACAACGGCTACAAGGTCTACCTGGGCGGGGCCAACCAGGGTTCCCAGATCGTCTCCCCCGACGACGCGGCGATCGCAACCGAGATCCTGCGCGTCGCCGCCGAGGAACGGGTTCCCGACCTGCCGCGGGGACGCTATGAGACCGCCCCCGAGTCGGTCGTGCAGGCCTACATCGACGCGACGGCGGGCCTCGCCCGCCGGCCGCGCGCGCAGGTCAGCACCGTCTACACGGCCCTGCACGGCGTCGGCTGGGACACCACCCGCCGGGTGTTCGAGGCCGCCGGCTTCGATCTGCCCACGCTCGTCGACGCCCAGATCGCCCCGGATGCCGCCTTCCCCACGGTCTCCTTCCCCAACCCCGAGGAACCCGGCGCGATGGACCTCGCCTACGAGACGGCCCGGGAGGCCGGCGCCGAGCTGATCATCGCGAACGACCCCGACGCCGACCGCCTCGCGATCGCCATCCCGCAGGAGGGTTCCCCCACCGGTTACCGGAGCCTCAGCGGCAACGAGGTCGGGGCCATCCTCGGCTGGCGGGCCGCTGAACTCGCCGCGAGCGTCACCGGCGACGGCGGCGCCACCGGCACCCTCGCCTGCTCCATCGTCTCCACTCCGGCCCTGGAGGCCGTGGCGAAGGCCTACGGTCTCCGGTTCGCCGACACTCTCACCGGCTTCAAGTGGGTGTCGCGTGCCCCCGACCTGCTCTTCGGCTTCGAGGAGGCCCTCGGCTACCTCGTGAACCCGGACACCGTGCGCGACAAGGACGGCATCTCCGCCGCCGTGGCGCTGCTGTCCCTGGTCAGCGACCTCAAGGCCGAAGGCGTCACCCTCGCCCAGCACCTCGACCACTTCAGCGAACGCTTCGGCCACTTCGCGTCCGGCCAGATCGCGGTGCGCGTCACCGACCTGACCGAGATCGAGCGGGTCATGGCGCGGCTGCGCGAGACTCCCCCGGCCTTCGTCGGCACCCTCGCCGTGGACCACATCGACGACCTCTCCGCCGGCTTCAACGGCCTGCCGCCCAGCGACGTGCTGCGCATCCGCCTGGTGGACGGCTCGCGCGTCATGGTGCGCCCGAGCGGCACCGAGCCCAAGCTCAAGGTCTACCTCGACACCAGCAGTTCCGAGGGCTCGGTCGCGGAGCGTCGGGCCGCCGCCGAGGCAACCCTGGCCGAGCTCGACCGGGGCATGCGCGAACTGATCGCCTGACACGCGTCACAGCGGCCGTTCCGGTCGAGAGTGACCGGTACTCCGGGCACTCTC
>DATISQ010000338.1:0-4996 GCA_035581905.1 Cryobacterium sp. | reverse complement strand
GAGGCCGGGAAGCTCTGCGGCTTTCCGCACCTGTGGGGTACGTTTGAATACATTACGGTCCCCACACCGGGCCGTCAAAACCAGAAACCGCCCGGGCGTGTCACGCCCCGAAGAGCGGAACGACCGGGCGGCATCCGTCTGTGGCTCCCTAGTGGAGGGCAGCCGCGTTCTCGATCGGCGCGAGGGTTTCGGACTCGTCGCCGGTGAGCGAATCATTCCCGCCGAGGGGGGTGTCACCCCTGTCGCCCCGGTCGCCGCGGTACTTCCACAGGCCGATGCCGACGACGACGGCCGCGAGCAGCAACGACATCAGGAGTTCCGTCCGGGTGCGCTCGAGGATGGCCATGCCCATGAGCAGCGCAACGATGGCGGCGATGGACAGCCAGGTCAGGTAGGGGAAGGCCCACATCTTCAGGCTCAGGCGACTGGCGGCATCCGGGCCCATGCGCCGTCGCAGGATGAGCTGCGAGGTGGCGATGACCAGCCAGACAAGGAGCGCAATGGCCCCCGAAGTGTTGACCAGGTAGAGGAAGACGGTGTCGGGCGCCATGTAGTTCAGGCCCACCGTGATGAACCCGACAACGGTGGCGGACAAGACGGCGCCGCGCGGCACGCCGCGGACGGAGATCCTGGACCAGGCCCGGGGCGCATCGCCGCGTTCCGACAGGGAGAAGAGCATGCGGCTCGCGGTGTAGAGACCGGAGTTCAGGCAGGAGAGCACGCTGGTCAGCACGATGATGTCCATGATCGTGCCGGCCCCGGGAATTCCGTAGAGCTCGATCACCGCGACATAGGGGCTCTTGGCCACGGAGGCGCTGTTCCACGGGAGCAGCGTGACCACGATGGCGATGGAGCCGATGTAGAAGACGAGGATGCGCCAGACGGTGGACTTGACGGCCTTCTTGACCGCGTCGACCGGGTTCTCGGACTCCCCGGCGGCGATCGTGGCGAGTTCGGCGCCGAAGAACGAGAAGACGACCACGAGTACGCCGCCGAGGACTGCCCCACTGCCGTTCGGGAAGAACCCGCCGTTGCCGGTGAGGTTGCTCAGGCCGGGGGCCGCGACCCCGGGCATGAGTCCGAGGATGGCCACGACGCCGAGAAGCAGGAAGACGGCGATGGCCGCCACCTTGATCGACGCGAACCAGAACTCGAATTCACCGAACATCTTGACGGAGGCGACGTTGGTGCCCGTGAGGAGCACCATCAGGATGAGGGCCCACACCCACTGGTCGACCTCCGGCACCCAGCGGTGCACGATGGCGGCGCCGGCCGTGGCCTCGATGCCGAGGACGAGGATCCAGAACCAGGCGTACAACCAGCCGATGCTCAGCCCGGCCCAGCGACCGAGGGCTTTGTCGGCGTAGCTGGAGAACGAACCGGTTTCCGGATGCGCCGCCGCCATTTCACCGAGCATCCGCATGACCAGGATGACGAGGAGACCCGCGGCCGTGTAGGCCACGAGGATACCGGGCCCGGCCTGCTGGATGGCGGCGCCGGATCCGACGAAGAGGCCGGCTCCGATCACGCCGGCGATGGCGATCATCGAGAGGTGTCGCGGTTTCAGGGACTTGACCAGTTGCCGGCCTCCCCCACCTGCCTGCGCGGTCGTGCGGTCAGTGTCCGTCTGGTTGGCCATGTCGCTCCAGTTTCAATGGGATGCAGCCGTCGCGACGGTGGGCCGATTGCTATCCAGTGGTGATTCTTAAGCCAGCGTATGACCGGCGAACATCGGTGCCGAAACCGACTCGCGCGCCGAAACGTGCCTGTAACGCGCTGTTATTCGTCGGGGATGAGTGCCAGGACCCCGTCGCGGATACGCACCATCACCTCAGGGGTCCCGGCCTCCACGGTGAGCCGAAGCAACGGCTGCAGTGGTTTCTGCTGCTGCTGGTGTGGTGCTCGCTCCGGCTCGGTGCGCGACGGGCGCACGTTGAACCACCAGAAGGGTTCGTCGACGCTCGTCATGCCGACGACCGTGAGGCCGTCGATCTCCTCGAAGTCGGCGGACCCCGTGAAGGAGTCGACGATGCGCGCGTAGACCCCGGGCAGGTCGTCGACGGCCATGCTGATCTCGCCGGAGTGGGCGTAGGGCATGGCATCCGTCGCCAGCGCCGACAGCGGGCGGGGTTGGAAGCCGATCTCCGCCAGGACGTGCAGGGCTGCGAGGAGTCCGCTGTCGGCGCACCAGAACGGCGGGAAGTAGTAGTCCCCGGAGTGCCCGCAGCCGAAGACGGCCCCGGTCGCCCGCAAGTCGGCCCGCATCAGGGAACCGCCGACCGGGGTGGGGACCGCTGCCGCGCCCGCCGCCTCGATCGTCTCCGCAACGAAGCGGGAGACGTTGAGGTCGTGCAGGACCACCAGGTCCCGGTCGGGATTCTCGGTGCGCGCCCTGGCGATCGCCCGCCGGGCGAGGATGGCAGCGACCGCGGACGGGGGCACGACGGACCCGGTCTCGTCGACCACCGCGCAGCGGCCGCCGTCAGAGTCGAAGCCGAGCCCGAGGTCGGCCTCGTGTCGGATCACGGCATTCCGAAGATCCGTGAGGGTGGCCGGGTCGGCAGGGTCGATCGTGTGTGGCGGGAGGTCCGGCTGCTGGTCGAAGGAGAGCGGGACGATCGTGAGGGGTGACTCGGCGGCGGCCGGGCCCGCGGCGGCGTTGCCGAGAACATAGGGAACCGTGAGACCGGCGGCCCCGCAGCCGGCGTCGACGACGACGGTGAGCGGGCGGATGCCGGCGAGACCGACGAGCGCGCGCAGGCCGGCCGCGTAGTCGGGCAGCAGGTCGAGGTCGCGGCGGCCGCCGGGGGTCGCCACCGGTGCCGGTCCATCGACCAGGTACCCGACGGCGCGGTCCCGAATGGCGCCGAGACCGTGGTCGAATCCGACCTCCTGGGCGCCCGCCCGCAGCAGGCTCAGCGAGGAGACCGTGATCCGGGCGGCCGGCGCGTTCAGGCTGCCCGAGCCGAATCGGATCTCGTCGGTGGAGCACACGCCGAGGTCGACGACGGTGGCGCCCCGGGCCGATGCACCCCGGGCGAAGGCAGCGACGAGATCCCCGGCATCGGCCTGGTCGTGGCCGACGAGCACCTCGCGGCTCTGCGCGCCGACCTCGTCGACGAAGGCGGCGGCAAGGGCGGCCACCAGGTCCTCGGTCAGGGGTGCGGCGGCCGTGCCGCGCACCTCGCCTGGGCCTACGACGGCGTCGAGGCGGGCGGCGGCATCCGTTGGGGCGCTCATTCCGTGGCTCCCGGCTCGGTGGCCGGCTCGCCCGGGGTGCGGAGGCGCACCAGCTGCCAGCCCTGCGGGGCCGCGGTGAGCCGGGCGTGCCGAGGGCAGAGGTCGAAGGTGTGCGGTTCGCGCTGCACGGCCAGCGGACCGAGGACTGCCATCGCGTCGGCATAGTCGAAAGTGAGAGTCGCGGCGGATTCCTCCGGGCAGGCGACGCGGGAACAGGGCCGGAATGACATTGGCTACAGGTTACCCGTTCAACCGGCCGAACTAGGATGAGGGTATGTCTCGAGTTCGCCGTTCCGCCGCGTCGACCCCGGCCCCCGTTCAGCGTGGGCGCGGTCGGGACCGGCACGGCCGGGGCATCCGCAGCTCGGCCACCGGACCCTATTTGGCGCCCCTGCAGACGCGGATCGACACCTTCGACATGACCGTGGCCTCTACCGTCGACTATCTCCGCTCGGTCTGGCCGGACCAGCTGGGCGATGTGAGGTTCGAGGTTGCGGCCGGACCTGCCTCGGTACTGCCGGGCATCGGGGTGGAGCGCTGGGCCGTGAACGCCGCGGAGCGTCGCGTGGTGTTCTACCGGCTGCCGATCCAGCGCCTGACCCGACTGCACCGCAACGACGACTTGCACCGGCGGATGGTGATCGAGAGCTGCGTGTTCCGCGCGATCGCTGAACTGCTCGGCAAGGACCCCTGGGACCTGGCGCCGGATCGGTTCCGTCACTTCTAGGGTTCCGCGCGCTGCAGTCCTTCACTTGATCTGTTGCTCCGCCTGCACGCTGGCGACCGGGTTCTGCTCGGTCGCTTTTTTGTGCCCGGATGCCCGCGCTGCCGGGGATCCGGCCGAAGTTCGCACGGGTTTGAACCAATTCCAAACCGTTTGGCGGAGGGGACCGAACCTCACTCAGCACCAAGAACCGCCAAATCCCAACCACAGACCCTAAGGAGTTCCTCATGCGCTCATTCACCCGGACCACGCTCAGCCTCGCCACCGCGGGCCTCCTCATCGCCGGACTCGCCGCCTGCTCGACCACCGCCGATGCGACCGCCCCGGCGGAGAATTCCTCCTCCTCCGAGGACTCCACCCCCACGGCCGTCGCCTCGATCCCCGCGCTGTCGGGTGTCGAGACCTCCGTTCTCCTCGACGCCGACTTCGCTGCGGCGCTGACCAGCCTCGGTCTCACCCCCGGAACCGTGGGAACCGCCACCCTGACCGACGGCAGCCTGAACTTCCCGATCACCGGCGGAAACGTGGACTACTACGACCCCGAGGAGGACTACCGCCCTTACGTTCAGGGCTCCATCGAGCACGAGGGCTCCGGCTTCTCGCTGACCGCCGGCGAGACCATGGTCGAACTGACCAACTTCACGATCGACCCGGGAACCAGCGAGCTGTTCGGTGACGTCAGCGTCAACGGCGAGTCGGCTGCCACCCAGGTCCTCCTCTTCAACCTCTACGGCGGCACCCTGAAGCCGCTGCAGATGGACGGCGACAACGCCATCCTCGAGGGCACCACCGTGCACATCTCGGCAGAGGCCGCCGGTCTGCTCAACGACACGTTCATGACGGATGCTGTCGCTGACCAGCTCCTGGTCGGCATCGCGAAGATCACGGTTGCCACCAAGTAACACCGCTTTTCGGAAGGGCCCGCCACGCAGATGCGCGGCGGGCCCTTCGGCGGTGGAGCCCCCTCCCGTGGTCGAGCCCCCTCCGGTGGTCGAGCCCCCTCCGGTGGTCGAGCCTGTCGAGACCCGGTGG